>JBFMED010000072.1:0-3222 GCA_040753475.1 bacterium | reverse complement strand
TAGAGATTGCCACAACCATCTCGGGGGATTTTGCTACCCATTCAAAGACATGCTTTAAAAGATATTTGCTCAAAAGGAATCCACCTCCCAAAAGCAATGTAGCCTTTAATAGCCCCAAGAAGAAAATGGCAATCTTTGGCTCAAGGAAATTGGATTGAAAGGCAAAAAGCAAGATTACCCATATATCCTGGATGATTAGAATGCCCAAGGTAATTCTACCTGGCAGGGTATCAATTTCAAGCTTATCATAAAGAAGCTTTACCACAATTGCTGTGCTACTTACTGAACATAATAAAGCAAGGTAAAAGCTATTAACCTTTCCTTCCCCTAAGATGTATTTAAAAAATAAAAGCCCAAGGAGGATACAGAGGATAAATTGACCTATGCCAGCTATTATAATCTGTCTTCCTTGATGTATAAGCCTTTTTAGATTTATCTCTAATCCAATAATAAAAAGGAGAAGAACCAAGCCAATCCCCGAGATTGTCTCAATATTAACCACATTTGTAACAAAACGAAGTCCAATCTCTGGGCCGATTAAGGCTCCTCCTATAAGATAACCTAAAATAACAGGCTGGCGGATTTTATGGGCTAAAATTCCAAAAAGGGTTGCAAAAATAATAGAAATTCCTATATCTTCTAAAAGCCCATGCATTTTTATCCCCTCATAACTAAATCTGTAATCTGAATTCTGTAATTTATAGCTCTTCTATTCTTATCCTTACAATATCCTTGATAGCAGGTTCTTTTTTAATCTCGGCAATCGCAGAGCTTACATCTCCCTCACAAGCCTCATGGGTCACCATTACTACAGGGACAATCTTTCCTCTTTCCTTTTGGATACAGGATTCAATGCTTATCTTATATTTTGCCAGAATCCCAGAGATTAAAGCTAAAACCCCAGGTTTGTCTGCCACCATAAACCTTATGTAAGATTTAAGAGAAAGATTTACAATGGGAGAAGGGATACATTCACAAACATCGGGGATATCCATACATTCCTTCCTTAAAATGCTGAATAGGTCAGCAATAACCGCTGAGGATGTAGGGCTTCCCCCTGCCCCTTTGCCCGTGAAAAGAAGGGGTCCGGTCAGGTCGGAAACAACATAAATACCATTGTAGTTATAAGAAACCCCTGCAAGGAGGTGCTCGTTGGGAATCATCACCGGATGGACGCGGATTTGTAAAGCCTCATCCTCTAGCTTGGAAATCCCCAAAAGCTTGATTCTAAATCCCAGCTCATCGGCATAGATAAGGTCAGAGATGGTAATTTTTGATATACCCTCTTTATAAATAGATTTTTCTTTAGCAATCCTTCCAAAGGCAAGGGCGGATAGGATAATAAGCTTATGCAATGTATCATCGCCATTAATATCAAGGCTTGGGTCAGCCTCAGCAAACCCCTCTCTTTGTGCCTCCTTTAAAACATCAGAGAATTCCCTCTTTTCATTAAACATCCGTGTTAAAATATAATTTGTTGTTCCATTGATTATCCCATAGATGGATAAAATCTTATTTGCTACAAGCCCTTTGGTTATCCCTGCAATAATGGGAATTCCACCCGCAACCGATGCCTCAAAGGCTATCTTTCTCTTATTTTCCTTTGCATATTCTGTAATTTCCTTCCAATGCGAAGAAAGAAGTGCCTTGTTTGCGGTTACCACATCCTTTTTCTTCTCAAATGCCTTTAAAATATATGTCTTTGCTGGCTCAATCCCGCCAATAAGCTCAATTATAACATTTATATTTGGATCATTTAAGACCTCATAGGGATCATCAGTAAGTAAATTCAGAGGAGGGATGTAATCCCTCTTTCTCTTTAGGTTAATATCAGCAACCTTTACCAGAGAAAGGCCTTTAAAATTCCTCTCAAGCAATACCCTTGCCACAGCCTGTCCGATTGTTCCTAAACCAATTAAACCAATGTTCATTCTATTATTCAAAATGGGAAAGTTCTTTAAATTGATAATACCTTTGCCTTATCTCTTCCCATTTCAGGGTTCTCATCCTATTTAGGCTAAAATCCTCAACCACAAAGGATGCCATTGCAGAGCCGAAGATAACAGCCCTTCTTAACTGAGCATCATCCCTGACTGAGGTAGCAGAGAGATAGCCAATAAATGCACCTGCGAATGTATCGCCTGCACCGGTTGGGTCAAAGATATTTTCTAAGGGATAGGCAGGGGCTGAGAATACCCTATTATCTGAGAACATAAGAGAGCCATGCTCACCCTTTTTTATTATGACAATCTCTGGTCCTAATTCCCTTATCTTTGACGATGCCTTTACCAGATTTGGCTCTTTTGCCAATTCTCTTGCCTCACCATCATTTAAAACAATAATATCTACCATTGATATTGCCTTTTTTAATGCATCATTTTTATTTTCAATCCAATAATTCATTGTGTCTAAAACAATCAGACCAGGATTTTTTATCTGCTCTATAACCTTAATTTGAACATCTGGGTCAATATTTCCTAAAAATATGTATTTTGAGTTCTTGTAGGATTCTGGAAGGCTGGCATCAAAATTAGCCAGGGTATTCAATTGGGTTTCTAATGTCTTTGCCTCATTAAGCTCATAGGTATAATAACCCTTCCATCTAAATGTCTTACCAGGAAGAACACGAAGCCCACTTGTATCAATCTCATAAGATTTTAGAAGGGAAAGGTATTCTTCCTTAAAATCTTCTCCTACAACGCTTAATATTTGTGGTTTTTCAAAGAATGAGCAGGAAACAGAGGCATATATGCAAGAGCCTCCCAAAACCTCAGAAACCTCACCAAATGGTGTTTTTACAGAATCAATCCCAATTGAGCCAACAATAAGCGTAGCCACAAAGAAATGATAACCTAAAAGCCATTATCCTGTCAAGGCTCTGTTGTGTACTTATTGTTTTAACAAATCTTTACCTTATTTTTGACTTTTTATTATATGATACATCTCCTCAAATATTCTATAAAACCTTGTTTTTGCTATTTTTGAGACAATTTTATTTGAGATAGAGCTTTTCAAGCCAATTGCCTGGTTTGGGCAGGATTCCTGACAGCAATAGCATCTAATACATCGGTTGTCATCTATCTTTGCCCTTTGTTTTTCTATTCTAATTGCACCCTGTAAGCATACATTAACACAGGTTCCGCAGGCATTGCAATTATTCCTTACAACAGGTTTTACAGTAAGAACAGGCTTAAGGTAAGAGCCAAGCCATCCCCAAGCAGA
>JBFMED010000071.1:0-3191 GCA_040753475.1 bacterium | reverse complement strand
TAAGGTATATCCAGCCGTCGGCTTGACTACGGTCTATCGAACTCTGGATTTGTTAACTTTAGATGGGTCTGGTCTTTAAATTTGATTTTGGTGATGGTGTAATAATTGTAAGTAAAAAACTGGTGATTGGTAAGTAGCAACTATTTAACCAGTTACCATTTAACCAAATTACCAAAAAAGAGGAGGTTAAAATGTCAGAAGATAAGAACAAGAGACTTAGGATTACACCTGAAATAATTAAACCAATAAAAAGATGGTCGAATGCAAAATAGTGACTTAAAATTCTATCAAACACTTATGCCATGCGGATCTTTTTTTAAAAATGCGAAAGTTAGGTTAAGAGAGAAATTAAAAATGCACTTTTCAAAGCCTTTCCCTGTGGACTATAGAAGACCTAAAGATGCTGAAGCAATCTTGGGAAATCGTCTCAAACGGGTATTTTTATCACTTAAAGAAAAAGGTGTTAAAAAAGAAGATATAGCAATAGGTTTCCTTGATGAAACAAGACCTCAAAACACTTCCAATACAGCAAAAGTTTGGAGTTTTAAGAAAGTAAGAAGCGTAAAGAATACAACAAAATTTAACACAAACACCATAGGATTTTATGCAATAAAAGGAAACAGCATAAAGGAGTTTTTGGATAACTCAAAGAAAGAATCAATCGCAAGCTTTCTTAAAACCATAAAGGAAGCAAATAAGGGATATAAGGTTATATAGTATTAGTAATAGATAACTTTTCTTCTCATAAGAGCGTAATCGTTAAGGAGCTAGCACAAGAACTTGGTATATACCTTGTATATCTGCCTTCTTATTCCCCTGATTTAAATCCCATAGAATACATTTGGAAATCAATAAAAAGGCTATTGTCTTTGATATTTGTTAAAGATCTGATACATCTTTAAAAATATCCTAAACGATTATTTCCACGGGTCAAGATATGATCCACATATTCCTTTGGTGCTATCCTTGCGGTTCTTGGCATACACAAAAGATACTATTTCCCTGCCTTTTTGTCAACAAAATAATAAAATAGAACCGTCCCGTTTTTTTCTTTGAGTATGCAATATTTCTGAGAATGGGGATTTACAAGAAAAGCTTCAATTATTTCATATACCAATTCTTCTTTTGAGGAAAGAAAAAGGTGCCAGAGTTCTCCTTGAAAAACATCTAAAATTCTATCAAACCCCTGATTTTTCAATTGATGCTTAATAATCTCTCCTCTTCTGTCATCTATATACCATATAAGAACATTTACCTCCCGAACGTCGGAACCCGAACGCCGGAACCCGATTTTATAGCTATCTTTGTTTGGATTAACGAAAAGGCTTGTTTTTTTAACTATATTTTCAACGATAAGCTCTGCTTCGTTATTGTTCCCTGCTAATACATCAAAAGAAAAATATATTTCCCTTGAAACATCAGAAAGCCCTTTATAGCCCATTTCCCAAAGGGTTGTCTTGGCGCTTTTTGCTGTAAGATCGTGTAGCTTTGAGCTTACACAAAGCTCAACCTGAAATGTTTTTTGCATATTCCTTTGCAAAATAGGTAATTATTATATCCGCACCAGCCCTCTTTATGGATGTTAATGCTTCATCAACCACCCTTTTTTCATCAATGAATCCCCCTCTCGCGGATGCTTTTATCATCGCATATTCTCCAGAGACAGAGAAGGCAGCCAGGGGCCAATTAAACCTTTCCTTTACAAGGGAGATTATATCCAAATAGAAAAGGGCTGGTTTTACCATAACAATATCTGCTCCCTCCTCAATATCTTGCTCCATCTCCCTTAAAACCTCATTTTTGTTTGCATAATCCATCTGATATGTTGTCCTGTCGCCAAACCGGGGGGCGCAGCCTGCCGCATTTCTAAATGGTGCATACAAAGATGAGGCATATTTTGCTGAATATGACATAATGGGAATATCTTTGTATCCTTCGTTATCCAAAGCCTCTCTTATCCTTCCTACCCTTCCATCCATCATATCAGAAGGTGCAACCATATCAGAACCTGCCTCAACCTGAGATATTGCTATCCTTGCCAATACCTCTAATGTAGCGTCATTATCAATAATAACACAATCTTCTTTAGAATCCCGACCTTTAACAATACCACAATGGCCATTTTCGGTATATTCGCAAAGGCAAAGGTCTGTTATTACAATCAAGTCCTTTGCCTTCTTCTTCAATTCCCTACAAGCCCTTTGGATTATCCCATTGTCTGAATATGCTTCGCTTCCCTCTTTATCCTTTTTCTCTGGAATTCCAAAGAGGATGATTCCAGAAATACCCAATTCTTCCAATTCATCTATTTCCTTTAAAAGAGAATCAATGGATAAATGGAATTGACCAGGAAGGGATGGAATTTCTTTCCTTGCATTTTCTCCAGGGGTAATAAAATATGGCATTATAAGGTCTTCTGGAAGAACCCTAGTTTCTCTGACCATTTTGCGAAATGCTTTATTCTGCCTTAACCTTCTAAGCCTGTTTAAAGGAAAATACATTAGAAAAATTTAGCAAAATAGCCCTTGTTATGTCAAGAGCCTTCCTATAAGAAGGGATGCTTCATATAGAAGAAGCATAGGAATTGCCATCAAAAGCATTGTTATTGGATTCCAGTCAGGCGTAAGAATGGCTGAGACGACCAAAATTCCAATGTATATCACCTGCCATTGCTTTCTTAAGGCTTTATATGTGCATATCTTAAGCTTAAGGAGGGAGATGATGAGAAGGGGGACCTCAAATACAAGCCCAGATATTAAAACAAACCAGCCAACAAATGTAATGTAGTATTCTGCCCTTATGTTTGAAGTAAGGTATCCGCTTGCCTGGGAAAAAAGCCATTTCAGGCTTATGGGAAGGAGAAAAATGAATGAAAAACAAGCACCTATGATAAAAAGGAGGATAAAGATAAAAAGGATAAGAAAAAGAGCCCTTTTTTCGTTCTTTTTTAAGCCTGGGATAAGAAATGCAAGGGTTTCATATAAAATAATGGGAAGGGAAAGTATAATTCCAGAGAATAATGCAATCTTTAGTCTTATCATAAATGGCTCAAAGGGAGAAAGATAGACAAGGGCTATATTTCCTGCGGGAATTTTGATAAAAGATAAAATCTTATAGGCAAAAAAATAGCAAATAGAGGTTGTAATGGTAAGGGTTATAATAATTACAATGAGCCGTTTTCTTAGCTCCTC
>JBFMED010000070.1:0-5016 GCA_040753475.1 bacterium | reverse complement strand
AAGGATGTTTCCGCAACCTGAATGGAGGATCTTTATCCCTACATTATTTAAAGAAAGTTCCTTTAAAGAAGAGCATAGTGCCTCGCAGGTTCCAGAGACATCTGTCCTTATTATTAAAGGAAGCTCTTTAACCTCGCCTTCTTCAATTTTTTTAAAGAGGTCTTCCAGGCTAATCTTTGGCCTTTCAAATGCCACTTGAGCTTCTTTCTTTTCCTTTAAAATAATATCTGCCTCCTCTTTGCTTATCACACTTAGCGTTTCTCCAGCTTCTGGAAGAGAGGAAAAACCTACTATTTCAACTGGGGTTGAGGCAGATGCCTCTTGTAGCCTTTTCCCCATATCATCAATCATAGCCCGAACCTTGCCAATATTGGATGAAACAGCGAATGTATCCCTTATCCTTAAAATTCCATCTTGAATAATAACGCTTCCAACAGGACCTAGCCCCTTATCAATCCTTGACTCAATAATTGTTCCATAAGCCTTGTTTTTTGGGTTATAAGATAAAGAGAGCATTTCTGCTTGAAGGAGAATCATCTCAAGAAGATTATCCAACCCCCTTTTTTCTTTAGCGGATACCTCGCAAAAGATAACATCTCCTCCCCATTTTTCATCAACCAGACCATAATTTGCAACTTGTTGCCTTATTTTATCAGGATTTGAGCCGGGAAGGTCAATCTTGTTAACTGCTACAATAATTGGAACACCTGCTGCCTTGGCATGGTTTATTGCCTCAATTGTCTGGGGCATTACACCATCATCAGATGCTACAACAAGGACAACAATGTCTGTAACCTTTGCTCCCCTTGCCCTCATTGCGGTAAATGCAGAATGGCCAGGTGTATCTATAAAGACAATTTCTCCATTTTTTGCCTTTATCTTATAAGCTCCAATATGCTGGGTTATGCCACCCGCCTCTCCCTCTACAACCTTTGTATTCCTTATGGCATCAAGCAGGAGAGTCTTTCCATGGTCTACATGACCCATAATTGTAACAACCGGAGGTTTCTGCACAAACGCTATTATAAATTGAAACCAGAAGCCTTTGCAAGCAAAATCATAGACTTAATTTTAAATATTAGGGTATAATTCTTTTTATGAAGGATAAATTGAGATTTAAAACAAAGGAGGACATATTAGCAATTTAGGATTTAAGATTTAGGATTTAAGATTTAAAACAATTAAGTTAAAAATTCCTAAATCCTAAATTATTCTAGTCTAAAGATTTATGCAAGATACTATATTTGGAAGGCTTGCTTTTTCTTCTTTTCAAATACAAGGAGAGGCTTTCTTTAAAAATGCTCTATCTTTTCTTCTTTACCCTTGGCTTATCATTGGCACACCATCGCCAGACATTGTTTATTGTTCCAGCTGCTATACTTCTTATACTAGCCATTCTATGGAAGAATAGAAAAAAACAATTTAAAATTCAAAATTTAAAATTTAAAATTCCTTATGATCCCATTTGCTATATTCTCTTTATGGATAGGCTTTGGAGCATTCTTTATCTTATCATTTTCAAAGAAAAAGCTTGCCTACATTATTTTTTCACTTGCTCTCCTTATTATTCCAATTAAGCTCTTTATAAGCAATTATAAAAGAAATGACCACAGCCTTTATTATTCGCCTTATAACTATTGCCTCAACCTTATAACTATTGCCTCAATATATTAAGGCCTATTAAGAAAAATGGGGTTATTATTGCAGATGATGATACCCATTCATTTTAGAGACAGATTATAAGATGAAATACAGAAAGGATGATAACGATTCTGTTTATATTATAAACTATGCTACATCTTGCTTTTCTTTTGCGACATTGATAATCTTTATCAAGCTTTCTTATCTTGTATCATCTAATCCAAAAAGCATCTTTAATCTCCTTGCTCCATTATTGTTGATGCTTGATGGGATATACATTGGATGGGGGATGTGTGGTCTTGAGGTAGACCTATATACATTCTTGGTTGTGCTGAGCATTTGGCTCCTTTTAAAAAACTCCATTTATCTTCCCATTAGTCTTGCTTTGCTTTCAATGACAAGGCCTGACGGAGTCATCTTTACTGCCTGCATTTTTCTTTATAAGGTGCTAAAGGAGAAAAGCCTAAATATTAAATTTATCCTTCTTTTTTCCTTGCTTTATGTTCCTTATTTTTTATGGAGGTATTTTTACTATGGCTTTCTCTTTCCCAATAGCTTTTATGCCAAGGTAGGTTCTGGGCTTAATCAATACAGGATGGGGTATTTGTATTTTAAGGAATTCTTGATAAGCCATGGAGGCATATTTCTTTTTCCCATCCTTCTAGTTTTTATAAAAAGAGAGCCAATTCTTTTGTGTTTATTGGGGATATTTATAACTTATTCCCTGTATATCATTTATGTGGGAGGGGATTATTGGCCAGGTGGAAGATACCTTGTTCCCCTTATTCCTATTCTCTATCTTCTGTTTAAAGAGAGCTTATTATGTATCTATCATTGGTTTTCCTTAAGATATTTAAAATTGGGCAAAACATTAAAATATATACAATCTAATAGACAAAGATACATTTTTTTATTATACTATTTTTAATTTAAATAAGAGGAGGAAAATGATGTTTAAAGGGTCTATAGTTCCTATAATAACGCCATTTAGGGATGATTGCTCAATTGACTATGAAGCATTGGAGAAGCTTATTGAGTTTCATATTGAGAAGGGGACAAATGGGCTTGTTCCTGTGGGGACAACCGGAGAATCTGCAACCCTATCCCATAAAGAGCATAGGGAGGTTGTAAAATTTACCATTGATGTGGTAAAAAAAAGAATACCTGTAATTGCAGGCGCAGGTTCAAATTCAACATATGAGGCAATTGAGCTTGCAAAACAAGCAGAAGATGATGGTGCGGATGGTATATTAAGCATTACACCATATTACAACAAGCCAACCCAGGATGGCTTAATTGCCCATTTTACCGAGATTGCCAAGAATACTAAACTTCCCATCATTCTTTACAATGTCCCAGGAAGAACAGGTGTAAATATGATGCCTGAGACTGTTTTTAAATTATCCCATATTGAAAACATTGTTGGAATAAAGGAGGCATCGGGAAACCTTGTCCAGGCCGCTGAAATAATCAAGCTCTGTAATGGAAAAATGGCTGTATTTTGCGGAGAGGATGCTTTAGCCTTTCCGATGATGACAATTGGTGCTAAAGGTGCTATTTCAGCAAGTGCAAATGTATGTCCGGCTGATTTTGCCTCAATGATAGAGGAGGTAGAGGAGGATATACAAAGGGCAAGGTCTCTTTATTATAAATTGCTTCCTTTATGCAAGGCGATGTTTTTAGAGACAAATCCAGCACCGGTTAAGGAGGCATTGTTCATAATGGGGCTTATTCCAAGCCCAAGGCTTATGCTTCCCCTTGTCAGGGTAAAGGAGGAAACAGCCAAAAAGATAAGGGATGTCCTTTTATCGCTTGGGGTTATAAAATGATAAAAGTAATTATTCTTGGGATCTGCGGAAGGATGGGTTCTTCTATTGCAAGGATAGCAAGCGAGGATTCCCAAATAAGGATTGCTGGTCTGGTTGAGAAAAAGGGTCATCCAATGATTGGAGCAAACCTTTATGGATGTGAAATTTCTGATGAGCTATTGCAGGTTATAAATAAGGGTGATGTTGTTATTGATTTTACAAACCCAGATTCTCTCATTCCCCATATTGATATTGCAAAAGAGAATGAAAGGGCGATGGTTATTGGGACAACAGGTTTATCAAAGGATCAAATGGCACATATAAAAAGCGCATCAAAGCACATCCCCATTCTTCAAATATGTCCTTTGGGATGAATGTGATATTTAAAATATTGCCCCAAATTTCAAAGCTTTTATCTTCCTTTGACATTGAGATAATTGAGGCACACCATAAGCATAAGCTTGACTCACCATCGGGAACCGCAAAGAGGCTCTATGAAATCTTGGCAGAATCGCGTGGATATGATATTGAAAGAGCAGCCGTGCATGGAAGGAAGGGTCAAAAAAAGAGGGAGCAGGGTGAAATAGGTCTAATGAGCATAAGGCTGGGTGATGTTGTGGGAGACCATAACATTATATTTGGTGGTGATGGTGAGAGAATTGAGCTTACCCATCGGGCAACCTCAAGGGATGTCTTTGCCTACGGTGCCCTTAAAGCGGCAAAATTTATTGTTCATAAAGAGCCAAGGCTATATTCTGTGCTTGATCTTCTTTAAGTGAAAAGGGTTTTTTTATTTCTTCTTACCCCATTTCTTGTTTTTTCTGCTTATAGAGAAGGTGAGATTCTTGTAAAGCTAAAGGATAAAAGGGCGATTTCCTCCCTCCCTGTTTCAATTCTTTCCCAAGAGCATCTTTTTAATTCTACATACAAGCTTTCCATTGCAAATAATGTAGAGGAGGCAATCTCCTTGCTTAAAAATGACCCTAATGTTGTTTATGCTGAGCCGAATTATATAAGGCAGATACAGGATACAGGATACAGGATACAGGATACAATTCCAAATGATCCTGATTTTGGCAAACAATGGGGGCTTACAAAGATTTCTGCACCATCTGCCTGGGATATAGAAAAGGGCTCATCAAATGTTATCATTGCTATATTAGATACCGGGGTTGATTATAACCACCTTGATTTAGATGATTTAGATGATAAAGTTATAAAGGGCTATGATTTTGGAAATGACGATGATAATCCTATGGATACCTATGACCATGGAACACATGTGGCAGGAATTGCTGGTGCAGAAACAAATAATAAGACGGGAATTGCAGGTATGTCTTGGAATTGCAAGATATTGGCAATAAAGGTGTTTCCAGATTACAGCAATGAAACCGATGATGCTAAGATTGTTCAGGGAATAAACTCTGCGGTAGAGCATGGGGCAAAGGTGATAAATATGAGCTTTGGCGGAACGGATGTAGGAGAAACCCTAAAAGATGCCTGCGATTATGCCTATAACAAAGGGGTATTTCTGGTTGCCGCAGCAGGGAATGATAACATAGCCCCT
>JBFMED010000069.1:0-6699 GCA_040753475.1 bacterium | reverse complement strand
TGAAGGAGACGGCGTAAAGAAGATTGAGATGTTTTTTTTGGCTGATTTGTATATCCCCTGTGAGGTTTGCAAAGGGAAAAGGTATAACCGCGAGACACTGGAAATAAGATACAAGGGAAAGAATATTAAGGTAAAAATAACTTTATCGCTCCTAGAAAGGAAAGGAGGTGAGAAGAGATGAGAAGGATGAAAGGGTTTTGGAAGGAAGTGAAGGCAAGATGGGGGAGGGTGTGGGGTAGAAATAGAGGGAGAGGGATGTACACCCCAACCTCAGTACTGGGCATAAGGGCATAAGGGGTTTAAAGAGAGGGCCTTGCCCCTCTCTGGGGCAAGGCTAAAGTTTTGGAGTAAGATATGATTAAAAGATATTTTCCAATAATATAAGATATACTCATTTGTTGATGTTTTGAATAATAAAATTCCTGCGAATGAGTTTAAAGGAAAGATAGTAATTGTTGGGTATGGAGGAGAAAACTTTCCAGTAAGATTTAAAACCCAGTTTGGCGAAAAAATAGGCACAGAAATAGTTGCGGATGCCCTAAACACCCTTCTTATTTATAGTGAAAATTATAAGAAGTGAGGGTGGTAGATATTAGGGTTCCTTATAGTTTTCCTACGGTAGTCTTTGATTATCCAGAATATGCTTTGTATCTTCCAAAAAAGATTAAATTGGAGAAATGGATAAAAATGCTTTTTTGAAATTTTCTTGTTCAACATTTTAAGAGATGAAGGATTAACCCCACTTGAAATTAAAAAACTATGCTCTTTGATTCTTGAAAACAATCTTAATATCTTCTGGTCTGTAAGAAGTGTTTTGGATAAAGCGTTTAATTCGGTTACTATTCTATTGATTATGTAAAAAAAGATAGTTTATTCCTCAGCACCTTTCTTTATTTTATAGAAAATTGAGGAAGATTCCTGGAATAAAAAGCAAATGGTGCAATCTATCTAATGCAAAGAGGCTCAAAAGATTTATAGAAGATGTTAATGGAATTATCCATAGAAACAGTATCTAATGAGATGGGAGAATTTTTTATATCTCTTACATTAGTCTTTACTTTCTGGATTGGTAGTCAATTAGTAATCAAGGAGACACTTACCTTGGGAGGGCTTTTAGCTTTTACACTTCTTTTTGAAAGGTTGGTGCAACCATGGGAAGAATTTTTATCGTTGAATGACGATCTGCAAATGGCAATTGCAGCCACAGAAAGATTTTACGAAATATTCGATGTAGCACCCGATATTAAAGATGAAGTAATAGAGCTTCCAGAAATAAAGGGAAACATAGAATTTAGGAATGTCTCATTTAGCTATGATGGTAAGCAGGAGGCTTTATCGGAAATTAATCTTTCTATCAAAGAGGGGTCAACACTTGCCTTAGTAGGAAGAAGTGGAGCAGGAAAAAGCACTTTGACCTATCTAATCTTACGCTTTTATAACCCTAGTTCTGGCTCTGTTTTAATCGATAGGTATAATCTAGCCGATGTAAAGACCTCATCTTTAAGGAAGCAGATTGCCCTTGTCTCTCAAGAGCCATTCTTGTTTAGTGGAACAATAAGGGAAAACCTTGGCTTTAGGCTTAAGATAAATGAGGATGAATGGCTAAAAAAGTTTTTCTCAAACCAAAAAACCCAGAGAGTGCGTTCTCCAATGCCAAGAGATATTTTACAAATGCCAAGGAGACATTATCAAAATCTCCTATTGAATATGACCGCTATAAGGATGAAAAGTATGTAAAGGAGGCATCAGCAATGGGCTATGTAGCAGCACTTTCAGCAATAGATGGCTATCTTCTAAAAATAGGCACACCAAAAGATAGGCTTCCAACAAAAATTGAGGAATATGAAAAATCCTTACATAAAATTCCACACAATGGTAGACTAATTTCTGCAATGGCTAATGTCTACGAAAACCTTCATATCTTTGGTTATTATCAGGGTGGAGTTAATACAGATATGATAAAGGCAGGATTTAAGAATGCAAAATTTATTATTGAAACCCTGTCAAAAGAAAAAACCCATGGCTAAAAAATTTACAATAAAGAACATAAAGAAAGGTGTAGTTCAGAGAGAGAGAGGATAAAACACTATAAGTCTTTATTGTTTATATTTAGAGACGATAAGGGGATAGAAATGAATACCATGTAGTACCCGACGCAGTCATTAAGAAGGAAAAAATTTTTTACTTGACAAAAGGGGTTTTAAGAAAAGATAATTTTAGTATGGCATTTTGGCAATTACTAACTCTGGTAGGAACAATGGCAACGATATTAGGTGTCTCTTTGGCGGTTTATGCCTTGATAAATAACAGAACCTTAAAAGCGGAAGAAAGATTAACCCGAGAAGAAATAAGGCTTAGTAGAGAAGAGATGAAAACCGAGACAAAACTAACCAGAGAGATAATTGTCAAGATGGAGGAGGGTTTAAAAGAAATATTAAGGGAGATTGCCAAAAAAACAGATGAAATAGCCCAGATGACTGCTTTTATTGCCTCTGGGCAAAAGGAAATCGCCCATCTAATTCAAAAAACCCAGGAGTTAATTGTTGTAGAAGGCGAAAGAACAAGAAGGGAGATAAAATGAAAAAGTATAGGATACAGAGAGAGAGAGAGAGAGAGAGAGAGAGAGAAGATAAGACACCTTTAGGTGATTTTGGAATAAATAACAAAGCATCTTTGTCGCAAAAAGCGAGGAAGGTGCTTTTTTGTTGTCTAAAATTTATGTCTCAATCTGTGCCGATAAAAATTACATCTGGCGGTGATGAAGATGTCTGGAGCCCTTCTTACACATCTGATGGTAAATTTATTATTTTTGCTACCGGAGACTCCTTCTGGAAGGTAAGGGCAGATGGCTCTGGAGGCCGGACAAAGATTCCTGGTAGTGGCTTTGGCAGCGATTACTTTCCCTCTCTCTCCAAAGATAACCGTATAGCCTTCAACACATATAATTCTCTTACAAACAAATATGTTATATGGACTGTAGATATTGATGGAAGAGAGCTAACCCAGCTTCGTGAAGGTAAGTTTCCTAGTTGGTCTCCTGACAGCAAATGGATTGTTTTTGAATATAATGACGATATTTGGATAATTGGTGCAGATGGTACAAACCTGACACAGATTACAAATACCCCTGATGTTAAAGAGGGCTTACCTTCTTTTTCTCCCGATGGTTACTATATTGTTTATGTTTCTAATGAAAAAAAATCGGGCAAGAAAGAAACAGTAGGAGACTGGAATATATGGACAATGAAGATTGATGGAGGAGAGAAGAGTCAACTGACAGAATTGGAATCATGGGATTCTTGGCCTGTGTGGGGTAAAGATGGAATATACTTTCTTTCTGGACGGGGCAAGGGAAAGGAAGGGATAGTTCGTATTTGGAAGCTTAAAATACAATAATTAAGGAGGTTATGATGAAAAAATTAGCAATTTTTATGATTTGTGGATTGGTAATATTGGGTGCAACAGCCAGTTATAGCCAAATGTATCCTGAAAGACAAGCCACATCAAAACAAACACCAAAAGGTAGATCTTTTTTCCTATTGAGGGGAGGGTATTTTTCACCATCTGATAGTGATGTAGATGAAATATGGGATGGCGGTGGAATTACAATCTCTGCGGGTATAGGTGGGAAATCACCAGAATCTCAATTTTCTACCCTTTTAGCCATTGACTATTGGAAAAAAGAAACAACATTAGTAGCCTACGATTACTACTACCATCCAACCTATATTGATTTTTCACTTAGAATCATTCCCATAACATTTAGTGTCATTTACAATATTCCAAATGAAGGGGGTTTTACGCCATATTTTGGTGGAGGATTTGGATATTATATGGCAAAACTTGAAGCAAAAGCAAGTGGTTATTCAGAAAGTGAATCAGAAAGCTCCTGGGGATTTCATCTTTTGGGTGGTCTTGAATTTCCTGTTTCTCCCAATACATCCATCAATGTAGAAGCAAAATATGCATCGGCTGAAATTGACGATTGGGATATGCAGGCGGGTGGTTTAACTGTCTGTGGAGGGCTTGCATTTTCTTATTAACAAAGATTAAGGCAGCATCCCTTGCTTCATTACAGTAGAGTTACACACAACCTTCACTTATAAACCTTTCTGTTAAAACATCAATTGACTTAAGCTCTCTTTCTAAATTGACCTCATCATGCTCTATTATTTATTATTTGTTTGACAATAAGATGTTTGCATAATATACTTAATATAGTGAATAAAAAAAGGAAATTTTGTTCAGTATAATTAGGAAAAATGGTAAAAGATATAGTCGGACAACACAAAGTGGAGAAAGAGAGGCTTCTTTTGAAAGATTATATCTTACGAGAAAAGCTTAATTTTGCTAAAAAATATTTAGACTCTAATCTTGTAAAGATAATTATTGGCCCAAGAAGGGCAGGAAAATCTATATTCTCACTTCTGCTTTTAAAGGATAGAGACTTTGCCTATATAAATTTTGATGATGAAGCCATTTTAAAGATAAAGGATTATGATGAAATCCTTACCTCAATCCTTGAGGTCTATCCCAATACCAACATTATTCTATTTGATGAGATTCAAAATTTACCAGGCTGGGAGCTATTTGTAAATAAGCTTCAAAGAAGGGGATTTAATCTAGTCTTAACTGGCTCAAATGCCTCTCTTCTAAATCAGGAACTATCCACCAGATTGACGGGAAGATATATTCCGATAGAAATCTTTCCCTTTAATTTCAGAGAGGTATTAAGGGCTAAAGATTTTAATGCAAAGGAAGAAGAGCTTAATCTTCCAGAGACAAAAGGAAGAATTTTAAATTATTTGGATGATTATCTTAAGAATGGTGGTTTTCCTGAGGTTAAAGTTACGAATTTAGACCCAAAGATATACCTCCAAACACTCTTTGATGCAATCCTGCTTAGGGATATCGTTAAAAGGTATAACGTTAGATTCTCTCAAAAGATTTACGAAGTGGCAGTTTATTTAACGGCTAATTTTTGTAGTGAATTTAGCTTTTCAAAATTAAGGAATATTTTGGGGTTAAGAAGCACAAATACCCTAGAAAATTACCTGAGATATCTTGAAGAAACCTATCTATTCTTCCCTTTAAACCGATTCTCTTTTAAGATGAAAGAGGTGATTAAAACCCCCAAGAAGATATATCTTATTGATAATGGTTTTATTCTAGCAAAGTCATTCCTATCTTCAGAGAATTTAGGGAGGTTGATGGAAAATTTGGTCTTCACAGAGTGCTTAAGAAGGGGATTTAAATTGAACGAGTCTCTTTTTTATTACAAAACAAGGAATAATAGAGAGGTTGATTTTCTCCTAAAGGAGGGGCTAAAAATTAAGGACTTAATCCAGGTATGTTATGAGATTGATAATTCTTCAGTAAGGGAAAGGGAGTTAAAGTCATTGGTTGAGGCAAGTGATGAACTGAATTGTAGTGATTTGTCAGTGATTACTTGGGATTATGAAGCAAAGGAGGAATTTAAAGATAGGTGGATTAGATTTATTCCATTATGGAAGTGGCTATTAGAATGAGGCACTAGATGGTTACATTATGCCAAGAGTAATTGGAGGGATTAAGAAGAAAGTAGAGATAAAGCCAGGCTTAAAGACAAGGCCAATCCTGGCAAGGGTTAAAAAATCCCTGTTTTCATCAATAGAGCCAAAGCTAAAAAATGCATATTTTCTTGACCTTTATGCCGGGACAGGCTCTTGCGGCATTGAGGCATTATCAAAAGGGGCAAGCTATTGTCTTTTTGTGGAAAGGGATAAAGAACAGGCAAATAAAATAAGGGAGGCTTTAAGGATGCTTAAGATGGATAATGCAAGGGTTATATGCTGCAATGTTTTTTCTTTGCGACTAAAGGATTCCTTTGACATTATCTTTCTTGGCCCTCCCTACAATGATTTCCTTGTGAACAAAACGATTCAAACCATAGATAAAAAAGGAATATTAAAGGATAATGGAATGCTCATCGCCCAGCATCATAAAAAGGAGAAGATAGAAGAAAAAATTGGCTCTTTTATTTTAGAAAGGCAAAAATCCTTTGGCGAAACAATGCTTTCTTTTTATGTAAAATCGGGAGTTTGGAATAACATCTTCTAATTTACTTAAAAAACCTGAGTAGTTACGATAAACCTTATTTCACTACCATTGATTTTATGGCAGAAAAGTCATCCCCGGTAAGCTTATAGAAGTATAAGCCCTTTGAGGCTTTGATGCCATTGTCATTCTTTAAGTCCCAAAATATGCAAAAGTTTTGCTTTGTGTATGAGCCCTTCTTTTTAAAGCCAATGTTCATTGTTCTTATTTTTTGTCCTAAGATAAGGTAGAGTTATTTGTTTCATCTATCTCAGGGATTGTATTGCTTGGATCAACTATAACTGTAATTGTATGTGTTCCTAGCCCTTCTATCCTAAAGGTTACATATTGGGATATTTGAGCATTGGGTGGTAAAGAGAGAATTGTCTTTGTTGAGTTTATCTGATTTCCATTATCAAAGAAGACAACAGGGATATTCCTGGCATAGCCATTTCCAATGTTTTTAATCCAGCCGCTTATCTTTACCCTGGTATATTCCTCTACAATACTAGATGGGATAACCTTTGTCTTTGTAATGGTAAGGTCAGGGAGCTTAACAAGGGTTGTAGAGCTTGCACTTGCTGTTATTGTAGCGCTTGGACAAACTGACCTTGCTGTAATGGT
>JBFMED010000068.1:0-3930 GCA_040753475.1 bacterium | reverse complement strand
GGAATGACAGTAGAGGATAATGCAAAGAAATATGCAGAAAGAAAAGGCCTCTATGTCCTTGCACCAGAAGAAGATATGGTCAAAATCCTAAACAAACAGGGATTTAAACCAAAGAATTGGTAAGGAAGTAAACTCCGTTAGAATTTCACACGGGGCATTCTAACGGAGTAAAGAGATTGAGGTTTTACAGGGTTTTTTGTGGGTAACATAAAATTAGAGAGAATTTCATTGCAAAATTAGCAATGCAAAATTAACAATTAGCAATGGATACAAAAAAAGAAGATAAAGGACAGAAATCAGCGAAAATCTGTTAAATCCGTATCATCCGTGTTCTATTCTTATGGCTATTTTCATCAGTGGCTGAATAGTTACAATCTATTTTAATAAATTTTAAACCGATAATTCAAAATTCAACATTCAAAATTCATACTTTTGATTTGACAAAAAGAAAGCCTTATCTTATAGTGTTTATGAAAATAACAAAAAAGATTGAAATGAGAATTCTATAATCTTAAAATCCGCAATGAGAATAGCTATTGTTTGTGGTGGGACCGGAGGACATATCTATCCAGGGATAGCCATAGCAAAGGAATTAAAAGAGCCTTTCTTTATCACGGGGAAAAAGGGCATATCTTGCGAAATAATCAAAAAATCTGGCTTTAGGGTTTATACCATTCCCATATCATTTTGGAAAAGGAGGCTATTTTCATTAAATACGCTAGGTGTTATATTTTGTAATATCTTCTGCATAATTGCCTCTTTTTTTATCCTCATTAAGGAAAGACCAAAGGCTATTATCGGAATGGGAGGATATCCATCATTTCCACCTATTTTAGCAAGCCTTTTTCTTGGAATCAAAAGGATAATTCATGAGCAGAATGCAAAGATGGGGCTGGCAAACAGGCTTGTT
Organism: bacterium; assembly: GCA_040753475.1. Lineage (GTDB taxonomy): Bacteria > UBA9089 > UBA9088 > UBA9088 > UBA9088 > JBFLYE01. Next base: position 3,020 of record JBFMED010000068.1, on the reverse strand, counting down.
TCAAAGATTGCAACAAAGGTTGCACTATCTTTTGAAAATACAGAATTTGCACCCAAAAATGCAATATTTACCGGATGCCCAATAAGGAAGGGGATAGGAAAAATAGGGAGGGAGGAGGGGCTTTCATTCTTTGGCTTAAAGAATAAAAAGACAATCCTTGTAATGGGTGGCTCCCAAGGCTCTACTAAGATAAATGAGGTATTCCTTGAGGTTACTCCAAATCTTTTAGAATTCAATATAATCTGGCTAACCGGGAAAAAGGATTACTCAAGGATAAAATCCGCACTCCGCACTCCGCATTCCGCAATTAAAATATTTCCCTTTCTATTCGAGATGGAATATGCCTATGCAGGGGCTGATATAGTCATAGGAAGGGCGGGTGCTGTATCTATTGCTGAGATAAGAAGGTGTGGAATCCCAGCAATCCTTATCCCATATCCATACTCTGCTGACCAACACCAATTAAAGAATGCAGAAGCCTTAAAGGATGCCATTGTTATCAAAGAGGAAAATCTTTCAAAAGATAGCCTTTTGGATGCCATTTTTAAAGTAAGGAATAAAGAAAAATCTCCCTTTAAGCTTCAAAGCACAGAAAAGTTTTTGAAATTACTATACGGTTAAACTTGCCTCTATCGCGCTTATAAATGCTTTATTTTCCTTGTGTTTTCCAATGGAGACCCGAAGATAATCGCCTATTTTCTTTATCAAAATCCCTTTTTTAAGAAGAAAAGAATAGAGCTTTTTCGGATTTTCTGTTTTGAATAAAATGAAATTTGCTAGGGATTTATAGGCAATTATTCCCCTAATTTTTGAAAGCTTAAGGAACAACCATTCCCTCTCTTTGATTATTTTTTCTATAAATACTTTGATTGTATCCCTTTCTTTAAGGCAAATCAAAGCTATTTTTTGGGAGAGGGTATTAAGGTTATAGGGAGGTTTTACCAATTTAAGGCAATCTATAAATTGTGGATTTGCCAGGATATACCCACACCTTATTCCAGCAAGGCCAAAACCCTTTGAGAATGTTCTAATAATAGCAAGCCTATCGTATTGGTTTAAAATATCAACGAATGTTTTCTTTGAAAATTCAAAATATGCCTCATCTATAACAACAATGGATTCTGTTTCCTTTATAATTCTTTCAATATCCTCCCGTCCAAAGCAATTTCCCGTTGGGTTGTTTGGATATGCAATAAAGATTATGCTGTTTTTCTTTCCCTCCCTTATTATCCTTTTATAATCAAGCTCAAAATCGGGCTTTAATGGAATCCCTATTGTTTCACAGCCTGTTATATTTCCTATTATTTCATACATTGGAAATGTTGGAGAGGGAAAGATTACCTTCTTTTTCAAACCACCAAATGCAAGGAGGAGATATAAAATCATTTCATCAGAGCCATTACCAACAAGAATCATATCTTTTGATACCCCTGTATATGCCTTTAATTCCTCTCTTAAAGCTAAAGCAGAAGGAGATGGGTATCTGTTAAAGCTTATTTTGCCTATTGCATTTTTTATTTTCTTCCTTATCTTAAATGGAAGGTCATAAGGATTCTCCATAATATCAAGCTTTATTGGAAGCTCTTCCCTTTCTGCATTATAGGGAGAAACCTTTAAAATATTCTCGCTTATAAAATTCTCTATTCCCATAAAATGATTTAAGATTTTAGATTTATGATTTTAGATTTTATTAGATGATTGTTTTTTTAAATCATAAATCTTAAATCATAAATCTTAAATTTCCATAGTATTTCTGAACAATTATGAAAGATACTATACCCAAACAAAATTGGTTTTCGGTTTAAGCTTCTATACCAAAACAAAATTGCTTTTAGGGAAATCTTTTGAGAAAATTTAACAAGACGGAATTCGAGATAAACGGGATAAAGATTGAAATTCCCGAACCCCGAATTCTTAAACCCCGATTTTTAGGATTTTTTTCATAGGATTACCGAAAATCAATTACTTTTTAGTATATATTATACCATCCCTTCTGCCTCCTTGGTAAGCGAAATTAACCTTTCCTTAAGGCTCTCTTTCTCTTCCTCTATTTCTCCCTCCACCTTATATGGCTTTCCAAAGAGAATTATAGCTTTACTCCAGGGATAAGGCATCTGGTATTTATCCCAGGCATTCTTGAATGTGCAGGATGGATAGCTAGAAGATGTAAGGGGAACAATGTAGAGTGAGAACTTCTTTGCAAGGAAGATTACACCATCGCTTACAGAATAGCAAGGGCCCTTTGGTCCATCAACCGCCAAGCCGATGTCAAATCCTTGCAAAACCTTATTTTTAAGCCCAATTATCCCACTTGCACCACCCCTTGCTGAGGAACCACGGACAATCTCATAGCCAAATCTTTTAAGAATTTTTGCCTGAATTTCACCATCCCTTGAAAGGCTTGAAAGGAGGGCAATATTTCTCTTTCTCATATACCAGACAAGGAGAAATTGCCTTCCATGGAAAAAGGCATATAGAACCCTCCTGTCTAAATCCTTTACCATTTCTTCGCCCATTACCTTTAATTTAAGGCTTCTGCTTATTCCTTGAATAATAGCTTCTGCACCTATGGGCAAGATTTTATCAGCAAATGCTATTTCCCTAAGCCTCATATAGCCTTTTATACAAACCTCCCTTTTCCATCAATTCCTTGTGGTTTCCCATTTCTGCAATTTTTCCTTTATCCATTACCACAATCCTATCTGCATTTACAATAGTTGAAAGCCTATGGGCAATAACAATAAGTGTAGTTTTTAAGGAGAGAATCTCATTAAAAGAGGATATAATCTCTTTTTCTGAGGAATAGTCTAAATTTGAGGTTGCCTCATCCAGGATAAGTATCTTTGGCTTCATAATCAAAGCCCTTGCAATTGCTATTCTTTGCTTTTGTCCAGCAGAAAGGCGAAAGCCATATTCTCCTATATAGGATTACCGAAAATCAATTACTTTTTAGTATATATTATACCATCCCTTCTGCCTCCTTGGTAAGCGAAATTAACCTTTCCTTAAGGCTCTCTTTC
>JBFMED010000067.1:0-13998 GCA_040753475.1 bacterium | reverse complement strand
AAGGATTATCCAGGGAATATTTGCCCAGGTTTCCACATTGTTTATGTTGGTTGGTCGTCCAAATAGCCCAGATTGGGCAGGAAATGGGGGTCTTAGCCTTGGCATCCCCCTTTTTCCCTCACAAGAGGCAATTAAAGCGGTTTCTTCTCCAGAGACAAATGCACCTGCTCCCTCTTTTATCTTTATTTTAAATCCATCTAAAAGACCCTTTTCTTCTGCCTGTGCTATTGCAATCTCAAGCCTTTTTATTGCCAAGGGATATTCCATCCTCACATAGATATAGCCAATATCCGCACCAATACTATGACCGCCAATCGCCATTCCCTCCAAAACAGAATGTGGGTCGCTCTCCAAAACAGCCCTGTCCATAAATGCCCCGGGGTCTCCCTCATCGGCATTACAAATAACATACCTTGGTGGAGGATTTTTCCTTGTAAAGCCCCATTTTAAGCCGGTGGGAAAACCTGCCCCGCCCCTTCCCCTTAAGCCAGATTTTGTGATTATTTCAATAATTTCATCTGGGCTTTTTTGCTTTGCCTTTTTTAATGCACTATATCCACCAACCTTAAGGTAGTCATCTATTTCCTCAGGATTTATCCTTCCACAATTCCGTGTGACAATCCTTTTTTGGGAAGAAATAAGAGATAGAGGGTCTATAATGTATTCCTCTATTGGTTCTTTGCTTATGATTTTTTTTGCTAGCTCTTCTGTTACATTGCAATAGGTTGTTTTTTTATTTTCCTCAATTATCTCAACAATAGGCTCTAAATAACAAAGCCCAATACATCCGGTTTTTGAGACAGGAATTCCCCCTTTTTTAAAGACCTCAAAAATTTCCTCTGCGCCTGCGGCAATCCCACAACTCCCCATTCCAATAACTACTTTCATCTATAATCCTTCAATATTTTTTCTACATCCTTTGCTTTAAGCCTTCCATAGACCTTTTTGTCTATCATTATACAAGGGGAAAGACTGCAACACCCAAGGCAGGCAACATTGTTTAATGAAAACAAGCCATCTTTTGTTGTCTCTTTCTCCTTTATCTTAAGGGTTTCCTCTAATGCAGAGCTTATTTTTGAAGCACCACTTACATGGCAGGCGGTTCCATGGCAGGCTTTGATGGCATATTTTCCCTGGGGTGTGAACCTAAAATGTGAGTAAAAGGTTGCAATCCCAAATATCTCAGCGGCGAATATTTTTGTCTTTTCTGCAATTATTTTTAATACCTCAAGGGGAAGATAGCCATAGCTATCCTGTGTTTCCTGAAGCAATTTTATAAGATTGCTCCTTTCCTTATATTTTTCAATAAGATTATTTATTTCCATATTAAAACAAAAGCCCCCTTTTAGAAAAGGAGGCTTTTTTATCTCTTTTTCCCTTATTTTTCTTCGGTTGCCCCTAAAAACCTATAGGTTGCTCCTAGTCCAATCCCTATTCCACCAAGATTTTGCTCCCAGGCTTTGGCATAAATGTACCTTAGCTCTCCATGAAGAGAAACGCTTGGTGATACAGCATAGCTAACCCCTCCCCTTACTTGGAAGCCAATTGGGGATTTGCTTTCACTATCTTTCTTTGTGGTAAAAGTCGCTGTTCCTTTTGAGGATGGATTTTCTATCTCTTTCTTTGCCACAAATACCCCTAAGCCTCCACCCACATAGCCAAATAGGTTTTCCTGAATTGGGAAACCATAGAGGCAGGAGATAGTGATCGGAATTACCCTTAAGGAATCCTTACATACACCACTCGTTAAACTTCCTGCTGGGACAGCTGAGTCAGTTCCGCTCTTTCTTGTAAACTCCTTTCCCGAAACCTTGTAGTAGTCAATTTCTCCCAGTAGGCTTATTTGGGCATTGATCGGGTAGTTAACAAATCCTCCAAGTGCAATGGCACTATCACCATAGTTGTCCTTTACATCCTTGCTTGGGATGAGATAGCCCAATCCTCCGCCTGCGCTGATGTTTTGTGCAAACCCTTTTCCTATAAGGACCAAACCCATAATTGCCATTAAGACAAATGTCTTCTTCATTTCTCACCTCCTTTTATTTAAAGTTTAAAAAAACATTTTAAATTTCTCCTTTAATTCTTGTCAAGAAAAATTTTTTAATGCCTAAAGTGTCTTATATGGGCAAAAACCATGCCAATTCCAAATGAATCCCCTTTTTCTATTACATCTTTATCCCTTACTGAGCCACCTGGTTGGATTATGGCAGAAATTCCAGCCTTTCCTGCTAGTTCTATTGAATCTGAAAATGGAAAGAAGGCATCTGAGGCAAGAGAAGAACCCTTTGTTTTATCTCCTGCCCTCTCAATGGCTATTTTTACCGCTGAAACCCTGCTTGTCTGCCCTCCACATATCCCAAGTGTCTTTTTATCCTTTGCAATAACAATGGCATTTGATTTTACATACTTACAAACCTTATAAGCAAAAATAAGGTCTTCTAATTCATCATCAGTTGGCCTTTTCTTGGTTGGAAAAGAGAGGTCTTTATAAAGCCCTCTATCTTCTTCCTGAACAAGGATTCCCCCCAAAGCCCCCCGGAGTCTGTTGTTTGAAGACTTAAGGCTATTGTCTGACTTTACTAGCCTTATTTTTTTATCCTTAAACAATTCAACCACATTACTTTCAAAATCTGGAGCAATTATTCCCTCATAGAATGTCTTTAAAATAGCATCGGCTGTTTTTGGAAAAAGGGGCCTATTTATCGCGATAATTCCGCCAAATGCCGAGATAGGATCTGCTTCATATGCAAGCCTATATGCAGAATAGATGTCTTCAGAACAGGCAACACCACAGGGTGTGTTATGCTTAATGATTACACAAGCTGGCTCTTCAAATTCAAAAGCAAGGTTTAAGGCTGAATCCAGGTCAAGGATGTTGTTATAGGAGAGACTATCTCCACTTATTTGGGTAAATTCTTCTCTTTCTTGGACATAAAATGATGCAGCCTGATGTGGATTTTCGCCATATTTTAAAGAAATTGCCTTTTTTAGAGAAAGATTTAAAATATCGGGAAATTTCTCCTTTAAAAACCAATTAGAGATTATACTATCATAGCGGGCTATATAGGAAAATGCCTCTTTGGCAAGATGATATGAAAATTCGCTGGGAATTCCAGAATTATTTTTTAAAACCCTTATCACCTCGTCATATTGCCTTTTATCAATTATCGTTGCTACATATTTATAATTTTTAGCACCTGCCCTTACTAAAGCTACGCCGCCAATATCAATCTCCTCAATTGCTTCGTCTTCACTTATTTCGCCCTTTATTTTTTCCTCAAATGGGTATAGATTACAGACAACCATATCAATGGGTTTTATCCCTTGCTTTTCAAGCTCCAATAAATGGCTTTCCTCCCTTTTTGCTAGTATTCCCCCAAAGATTACAGGATGCAGGGTTTTTACCCTACCCCCTAATATCTCTGGATGCCCTGTTATTTTATCAATGGAAATGGCATCTATCCCAGATTCCTTAAGGGCTTTTGCTGTGCCAGTTGATGCAATAATTTCAATCCCTAATTCTTTAAGGGCTTTTGCAAAACCAATAATTCCCTCCTTATCAGATACGCTTACCAAACACCTTTTTACTTTTATCATTTTTATATTATACGACATTTTCTTTAAAAAAGTTTAGAAAAATTTTTTATACTTCTACCTTTTCCAGCCTTTTTATCCCAAGGATTAAGGGAACAAGAAAGACAAGAAAGGAAAATAAAAGGAAAAACCATATTTCGGATGAAAGCCTTTTTATAATCATAAACAAAGAAAGCCTATTTAGAGCATAGGAGGATGCTGGAATGGCTATTATAAGAATAGAAAATAGGCAATAAAATAGGCTTATAATGGCATTGATTGTCCCACCCAAGCCAGAGACAATGGAGGCAGGATTTTCCTTTTTAAAATCGGGATAGATAGCACCCAGGCAAACAGACAATGAAACAAGCACAATGCTCATAATCCCTATCATTATAAGGGAGAGAAAGGAGATATAAGGTTCTGTCTTAAGGATTTTATTTAAGAAAACCATCAATACCTCTGTAATCACAAGAAATATAAGGGTATTTAAAATAAGCTTTTCAATGATAAGGGCTTTTTTTGTAAGGGGAGAAGTCATTAAGACCCAAAACCTCTTTCCCTCAAGGCTTATTAAGGGAAAGACAAACCTTGTGGTAAGGGTAGAGGTAATGAGGGATAAGGCGGCAATGTTTAAGAAAAGAATAAGAAATTTCCAATAAAGGAGATCAATTTGATAGGGTGTTCTGGGAAGGTTAAGGATATAGACAAACATTATCCCAAAGAAGATCAAAAATTGGGCAATTTGCATCGGGTCTCTTAAGAATATGGTAATGTCTTTAGCACATAATGCCTTTATTCTTTTGGGAAGAAAGAATAAAGGCATTCTTATAAGCCTAAAAAGGTTCATTTTCCTTGAATGGCTACCAGAGCTTTCTATCCTCTCCATCCCTTTAAGATAAAAAAGCAAAGCAAGGCTATTGGTTAGGGTAAAAACAAACAATGCATTGGTCAAGAGGACAAAGAAATAGAAAATAGCTTCTCGGCTTTTTTCTTCTACTAATTTTAGCCCTTTTACAAACCAGACAGAGGGAAGAAGGGGATGGGTTGAGAATGCCATTCCCTCAATAAGCCTTCCAAAGAATTCAAATGGTTTATCCGGGATTTCCTTAAATATCCCAAATTTTAGGCAAAATAAGAAAAGGGGAATGGATAAAAGAAAAAGGCCAAGTGTTAAAATATAGCCCCTTTTTATGGGAAAAAATAAAGAGAGAATAAGGAGAAGCCCTGTGCCAATACTTGATGAGATTAAGGTAAGCAGAGGAATTGCAAGGATAGCAAATGGGTAGATCAAAAATGGAGACCTCATAGCCATTCCATATCCAAAAACAATAGGGATGCAGAAGATAATGGGCGCCCAGAAGGAAAGAATACAAGCTTCGTAAAACTTTATATTAAAGATGGAAGATATGGGAATGGGAAGGCTTCTTAACCACAAGACCTCCTTTGAGGTATATAATGTAGATAGACCTGCTACAAGGCTTGAAAAGATAATGAGGGAGAATATTGTAAGAAAGAATAGAAACAAGCCCCTCTCTATAAGAAGCTCTCCAAAAGGAAAGGCCTTAATAAAAATACACCCTTTGTAGATAAGAAAGAATATAGAAAGAAGGAGGAGAAAAGAAAGAATGCCTACAAAGAGAATTTTTAACAAAGAATGCTCCTTGGGAATGCTTTTTATCTTATTCTTAAGGATTACAGCTTTAAGATGAAACATTTATAGTATCTTTCATAAATCCTTAAGAATATTTAGTAGCCATTGGCTATTAGCCGTTAGCTTTTAGCCTTTAATAAGAAAGAGCCGATACGCTTGTTGCCATCCACGAATGGATGGTCTTTTATAATAAAATACAAAAGATGAGCAAGTAAATTTAAAATCTCCTGTTCTTGCCCTGTTAAAAGATTGTGTTTGGCTTTCTCTTGCAGAAAATCAATTGCTTTTTGTAATTCTCTCAGACGACTTTGTGTCTGTAAGAGCTGTTTTTCGTTAATGGTATAGCCTTTAACCAGATGTTCTTTAAGAACATTGGTTGCCCAGATACGGAATTGTGTAGCTCTTTTTGAATTAACACGATATCCCACAGAAATTATCATATCAAGATTATAAAAATTCATTTTCCTTACTTTGCCATCAGCAGCAACCTGTTCCAAAATGGAACAGGTTGACTTTTTATTTAGTTCATAACTACTGTAAATTTTAAATTGCAAATTTTAAATTGTAAATTTTTTCTTAAAACTTAAAAATCTACATCAAAATTTCAACATTTCTCTTTCATTTTACAATTTGCAATTTAGCCTTTGCAATTTACAATTGTGTTTAGCTTTAGCTAAACACGTACAAATAATATTAGTTCTTAAAGGTTTTTTGAGCAAAGGCAGGAAATAGGCCAAGCAAAAGAATGGTCATAAAAACCTTCTTTATGTGAACGCAAGAGAGGCGGTCTAAACACATATGCAAGAAACAATATGGTTTTCTGAGAGAGAAACTAATGGTGGTTCCTCTATTTCACAAACCCCCTTTTTCTCCGGGCATCTTGGATGAAATAGGCAGCCTTTCTTTGGTCGTTCTTCGCTCTGCAAGATATTAATAAACCTCCTTTCCCTTGGATGGCTTGAAGGGATTGAGGAAATAAGGGATTTTGTATAGGGATGCTTAGGATTTCCAAAAATTTCATCCACAAGCCCTTTCTCAACAATCTTTCCCAAATAGATAACAGCAACATAGTCTGCAATATACTCAATCATTGCTAAATTATGGGAGATAAACAAAAGGGAAAGACCTAATTGCCTTTTAAGAGAGGATAAAAGGTTGATTATCCCTCCCCTTATTGATAGGTCAAGGGATGATATAGGCTCATCGGCAATAAGAAGCTTTGGTTTTATTGACAAAGCCCTTGCAATGGCTATCCTTTGCTTTTGTCCACCTGAGAATTGATGGGGGTATTTATTAAGACTTTCTCTTTTGAAGCCAATTATAGAAAGAAGCTCATTTATCCTTTTTTCCTTATCTTCTATTTTATGAATAACAAGGGGCTCTTTTAATATCTCATAAAGCCTCTTCCTTGGGCTTAAGGAGGAATCTGGGTTTTGAAAGACAATAGAGATGTTTTTTCTTGCCATCTTTGAGGAAACCTCTCCTCCATCAAAATAAACCTTTCCCGAGGTAGGAGGGGTAAGATTTAGGATAATCCTTGCCAGGGTTGATTTTCCAGAGCCACTCTCTCCAACCAGCCCCAATATTTTTCCTTCCCCTAAAGAAAAACTTATACCATCAAGGGCTTTTATTATCCCCCTTGTCTTTGAAAAGAAACCACCCTTTATGAGAAAATATTTCTTTAATTCCTTTACCTCAAGCATTGGCACATATACTTAAAACAAAATTGGTTTTCAAGTAAATTCTAAAGGCTCAAGGGTCAAGGCTTTAGGCTCAAGGGAAAAGAGATTGTGCTTTCCTAGAGCCAGAAGCCTAGACGAATTCATTTGGTTTCTTAAAAAACCAATTGCTTTTTGGTATATATACAAGTAAGTTTTCAAAAAATTATACATTGTAAATTTACAATTTGCAATTTAAAATTTAGGGATGATTGGGCTTTTTGTTTTCTTTGGTGTATTCCTTGTTTATCTTCTTACATCTTATCCAACTATTCCGTTCCACGATGCAGGTGATATGGTATCAGCGGCATACCTTCTTGGGATACCACACCCTACAGGATACCCCCTATTCACCATCTTTGGAAAGCTTTTTATAACCATTATTCCCTTTGGAAACATTGCCTTTAGGATGAATGTTTTGTCAGCCCTCTTTGCCTCCCTTGCTTGTATGATGGTTTATTTCATAACCTTAAAACTAATTGACTCCAGACTCCAGACTCCAGACTCCAGACTTCCTAGCATTGTTGCATCGTTAATTTTGGCTTTTTCCCCTACCTTCTGGGAACAGGCTGTCCTTGCCGAGAAATATACCCTAAATGCCCTCTTTGCCACCTTAATTATTTTTATCTTACTCAAATGGCAAGACTCCCGACTCCCGACTCCCGACTCCAGACTTCTTTATTTGTTTTCTTTTGTCTTAGGCTTATCCTTTACCCACCATATGCAGACATCCTTCCTTATCCCAGGAAGCCTGTTTTTTATCATTGTTGTATTATTGGGCACAAAGGCACAAAGGCACAAAGGCACAAAGTCTAGTGAAAAATCTAGGGCAATTCCCATCCTCATCCCTCGCTTCTCACTTCTTGCCCCTTCAAAGATGCTTTTGCTTTTCCTCCTTCCCCTTGCATTATATTTTTCCCTTCCTATTCGCTCATCAGCTCATCCCTATGTAAATTGGGGAGACCCAGATAAATTAAATGGCTTCATTGATTACCTTACCGCCAAAGGATATGCCCATTATTTTGAAAAATCATCCATCTTAGACCATTTTAAAAGAGCCTTTTCACATTGGAGGTCCCATATCCCAAAGCAATTTTTGCTTCTTTTCCTTCCAAGCATCCTTGGATTTCTCCTCCTCTTTTTTAAAAAAAGGAGCATTTTTGTCTTCTTTCTCCTTATTCTCCTTGTTAATATGACCCATTGTAGCCATTATAACATCCCAAATGTCTGGGATTATTATATCCCAACCTATATTATCTTAAGCATTTCCCTTGGCTTTCTTATTTCATTCATTGCCTCATTGCACAGGATATTATCTGTTATTGCTATTCTTTCCATCCTACTTCCCCTATACCCATTCTCAAAGAATATTGCAGGTAGAAATATGAGGAGGGATTATTCTTACTATGATGAGGGAATGGGCTATCTTAAGCCATTAAAGAAGAATGCCATATTCCTTACCAAGGGCGATATTTGCTTTGTCCTCTGGTATCTTCATTATGTTGAGAATGCAAGAGCTGATATATTCTTGATAAATGGGACATTCTTACATACATTCTGGCTGATGTCAGAGATAAATAAGCATCATCCAGAGCTTGTATTTGATAGAAGCTTGCCAGATAAAAGGGTTTCATCATTAGAGCTGGCAAATGTTAGATTTGAGAAATACAGGGAGATTATGGAGAAAAATTCAAACACGCATATCATCTATACGCCTTTCTCTGATGAGATAACCAGGGGATTTAAGCTTATTCCAGAGGGATTTGTCCAGAGGGTAATAGGGAAAGAGACAAAGCAAGATGAATATATAAAAATGGTAAAAAATGCAAATTTTAATGTATTTCCCTATCAGGGAAGGTCAAAGGGGCTTATGAATAATGTAAAGAAGGGATATATAAGCCAGGGTGTATTGCTCTCTGAGCTTTCTATGCATTCTGATGCCATAATTTCATTCAAAAATGCCCTTCTGCTAGACCCAAAGGATAGCGAGCCAAAGACTTGCCTTTCAAAATGCTATTATAACCTTGGCTTAAGTTTTGACCAAGGAGGATTATTGCAGGAGGCAGAAAATTATTACAAGAAGGCAATTAAGGTAGACAATATGCTTGATGCCTATTTCAACCTTGGGCTTCTTTATCATAAGAGACAAAATCCAAAAATGACAATTCATTATTGGAGCTCTCTTTTAAAGGTAGACCCAAAAAACATAAAAACATTAGAAAACCTGGCAACCGTTTATTACAACACAGGAAATTTCAAGGATGCAAAGCTTACCTGCAAAAGGATTCTTGAGTTTTCCCCAAATAATAACCTGGCAAACCAAATGCTTTTGGCAATTGGAGGAAGATGACTTAAATCGAAAAATTATAGTTAACGCATTAAATCTCCATAAAATGATTTAAGATTTTAGATTTATGATTTTAGATTTTATTAGATGATTGTTTTTTTAAATCATAAATCTTAAATTTCCATAGTATTTCTTAAACATTTATGAAAGATACTATAATTCCCCTTGACAGGAATAATCTTCTTTACTTATAATTCTTTTTTTAAAAAATGGTAAAGATTAGGCTTAAGAGAATGGGGGCTAAAAAGGCTCCATCATATAGAATTGTGGTTATGGAGGAAAAAACCAGGAGGAATGGAAGGACAATTGACGAACTTGGGTCTTATCATCCAAAAACAAAACAACCAACCTTTGTTGATCTTTCAAAAATAGAGGAATGGATAAAAAAAGGAGCACAATTGACCACTACTGTAAAAAGATTAGTGGAATCTTACAAAAAAGGAGGACAAAAATGAAGCAACTAGCTGAGTACATCGTTAAGTCCCTTGTTGATAACCCAGACAAGGTACAGCTTTCTGAAATGGAAAGCGAAAAGACAACCATCCTTGAAATAAAGGTGGATGAGAGTGATGTTGGAAAGATAGTAGGCAAGCAGGGAAGGATAATCAAATCAATAAGGATAATCCTCCAAGCAGCAGCGGCAAAGAAGGGAAAAAGGGTTGTAGTTGAAATGCTTGATTGAGAATAGATGTCCTAACCCTATTTCCTGAAATATGTAAGGGACCTCTTGATGTAAGCATTATTAAAAGGGCAAGAGAAAAAGGGATATTAGACATCCAGATACATAATTTAAGGGATTTTTCAGAAAACAGACACAAAAAGGTGGATGATTATCCCTATGGGGGAGGCCCTGGAATGGTTATTAAGCCAGATGTCCTATTCAGGGCAATTGAGGCACAGGGAAAGGGTTATGTAATCTATTTAAGTCCACAAGGCATTGTTTTAAATCAAGCTTTAGCTTATGAATTAGCAAAAAAAGGGCAGATTATTTTTCTTTGTGGACATTACGAAGGAATTGATGAGAGGGTAAAAACAATGATTGATCTGGAGCTTTCTATTGGAGATTATATTACCACAGGGGGTGAAATCCCCTGCCTGGTTGCAATTGATGTTATAGCAAGGTTTATCCCAGGTGTTTTGGGAAATCCAGAATCCCTGAAAGATGAATCCTTTGCATCTTCTTATCTTGAAGCCCCTCAATACACAAGACCTTATGAATTTAGGGGAATGAGGGTTCCCGATATTCTTTTATCAGGAGACCATAAAAAAATAGAGGAATGGAGAAAGGAAAAAGCAAAGGAATTAACAAGGGAAAGGAGGCCTGATTTATTAAATGAAGATTGAGGGTATAGAAAAAGGTGTTATAAAAAAGCTTCCTAAATTTAATGCTGGGGATGAGGTTGAGGTTTCTGTAAAGATAAAGGAAGGGGATAAAGAAAGAATTCAGCATTTCACAGGCATTGTTATTGGAAAAAGGGGAGAAGGGCTAGGGAAAACATTTACGGTTAGAAAGATATCATATGGCATTGGAATTGAGAGAATATTTCCATTACACTCTCCTGTAATTGCAAAGATAAAAGTCAAAAAAAGGGGAAGGGTAAGGAGGGCAAAGCTTTATTATCTTAGGGAAAGAAAGGGAAAGAGGGCTCTGGAAGTAAAAACCTATAAGTGATTGCAGGCGTAGATGAGGCAGGAAGGGGTCCACTGGCAGGGCCAGTAGTAGCTGTAGCCTGTAGCCTCAAGGAAGAAATATCAGACATTAAAGATTCAAAATTATTATCAAAAAAGAAAAGAGAAGGGCTTTATGAAATTATCATAAAAAGGGCAGATTATGGAATTGGGGTAGTAGAAAATGGGTTAATTGACAAAATAAATATTCTAAATGCCTCTCTTCTGGCAATGAGAATTGCTGTCCTTTCTTTAAAGAAAAAACCATCCCTTGTTCTGGTTGATGGTCCTTATAAGATTCCAGATATTCCTTATGAACAAATCCCAATTATAAGGGGGGATAAAAATGAGCTTTCTATAGGAGCTGCCTCTATTATTGCAAAGGTAACAAGGGATAGAATAATGGAGAATTATGATAAAATATTTCCCTTTTATGGCTTTGCCAAACATAAAGGTTATCCAACAAGAGAACATATTATGGCTATTCAAAAATATGGCTTATCAAAACTCCATAGAATTACCTTTACAAAACATCTTAAGAGAGAGTAAATTTTAAATAATGGAAGCAATTTTTAAAGGGCCATTAGAAAGAATAGACGATTATAGGTGGCAGATACCAAAAAGCTTTAGGGCTGATATGAAAGTCCCTGGTCTTATCTATGCCACAGAAAAACTTCTTTCCCATATAAAGGCAGATAATACACCCGTTCAGGTTGCAAATGTGGCAACCCTTCCTGGGATTGTAAAATATTCCCTAGCTATGCCTGATATACATTGGGGATATGGGCTTCCCATAGGTGGCGTAGCGGCAACAGATATTGAAAAGGGCGGCGTTGTCTCACCTGGCGGCGTTGGTTCTGATATAAATTGTGGGGTTCGGCTTTTAAGGACAAATTTAAAGGTAGAGGATATAAAGGATAAAATTGAAGGCTTGGTCAACCTCCTTTTCCAAACAATCCCCTCTGGTCTTGGCTCAAAGGGTGCTATCAAGGTATTTGGAAGGGAGGAAGAAGAGGTTTTATTGCAGGGTGCGGAATGGGCGGTTAAAAGGGGTTATGGATGGAAAGAAGACCTGGAGGCAATAGAGGAGGGAGGATACCTGGATTTAGCAGACCCTGATATGGTATCTCAAAGGGCATTGGAAAGGGGAGGAGGTCAACTTGGAACACTTGGTTCTGGAAATCATTTCCTTGAAATTCAAAGGGTTTCAGAGGTTTATGATGAAAAAACAGCAAGTGGATTTGGTTTATTCAAAGACCAGATAACCATTATGATTCATTCTGGCTCTCGTGGTCTTGGCTATCAGGTCTGCGAAGATTATGTAAAGACAATGCTTGATGCCTCAAGAAGATATGGGATAGTTTTAGCCGATAAGCAGCTTTGCTGTGCACCGGTTTCCTCAAAAGAGGGAAAGGCATATATTTCTGCAATGGCATCTGCCGCAAATTATGCCTGGGCAAATAGGCAATGCCTTATGCATTTAACCAGGCAGGTGTTTTCAAAATTCTTTTCTGAAAACCCAAAATCGCTTGGGATGGACCTTGTCTATGATGTTGCCCATAATATTGGAAAGATAGAAACCCATATTATTGATGGAGTTCCTAGAAAATTATTTATCCATAGAAAGGGAGCAACCAGGGCATTTCCTAAAGGCAGGGTTGAGATTGGACCAAAATACAAAGACATTGGACAACCGGTGATTGTCCCAGGTGATATGGGAAGGGCATCCTATGTCCTTGTAGGAACAGAGAAAGGATTTGAGGAGACATTTGGAACAGCCTGTCATGGTGCAGGAAGGGTTCTCTCAAGGACATCGGCAATCAAAAAAGGAAAAGGTAGAAGGATAGATTATGAGCTAAAGAAGCAGGGAATAATTGTAAGGTCAGCAGGCGTAGAAACCCTGGCTGAGGAGATGCCAGAGGCATACAAAAATGTTGATGATGTTGTCAATGTCCTTGTTTCTGCTGGAATATCAAAGAAGGTAGCCCGTCTTGTCCCACTCGGAGTGATAAAAGGCTAAATACTTACTATAGATTTTTATTATGGCCCAGAAAATCAAAATCTTAACAGAGGAACAAGGGAAGTTTTTGGATTTGGTTTCGGAGGAAAAATCTCTTTGTAAAAGATTTTATCTTACAGGTGGCACTCCCCTTTCTGCTTTTTATCTATTCCATCGAGTTTCTGAAGATATTGATTTATTTTCTGAAAATGAAATGTAGCCAATATTTTTTTCAGACATCCATTGAGCTTCCAAAAGCAAATTAGAACCTTTGAATTCCCTTGTCAAGGAAGGTTTGATAAATATAAAATATATCAATGAAACTGACTCAATACTTCTTTCATACATTGATTGAGAAGCCAAAGGATGCTCCTTTAATCTCCCACAAGCTTATGCTAAAGGCAGGGTTTATAAAAATGCTCTCCTCTGGAGTCTATTCTTTTCTTCCTATTGGATTTAGGGTGTTAAAAAAGGTAGAGAAAATAGTAAGGGAAGAAATGGACAAAATAGGGGCAATTGAGCTTTTTATGCCAAGTTTATCCCCAAGCTCCCTTTGGAAAGAGACAAAGAGATGGGAGGCTTATGGCGATGATATGTTCAGGCTAAAGGATAGGAAGAACCAGGAATTTGGGCTTTGTCCAACCCATGAGGAGGTTGTCTGCGACATTACAAGGGATGTTGTAAAATCATACAAAAAGCTTCCCTTTTCCCTCTATCAAATCCAAACAAAATTCAGGGATGAGCCAAGACCAAGGGGAGGGGTGATTAGGGCAAGGGAGTTTCTAATGAAGGATGCATACTCATTTCATCACAGCGAAGAATCTTGTGAAAAGACATATAAAGACTTCTTTAGCGCATATAAGAGAATCTTTGAACGATGTGGCTTAAATTATGTGATTGTTGAGGCAGAAGCAGGAATTATTGGCGGCTCATTCTCCCATGAGTTTATTGCTCCCTCGGATAATGGCGAGGATACGGTGATTGTTTGCGAAAAATGTAGGTATTCAGCAAGCCTGGAAAAAGCGGAAGTCGGGGTCAG
>JBFMED010000066.1:0-6768 GCA_040753475.1 bacterium | reverse complement strand
TGCCCCGCTTGCCCCGTTAGATAACCTTGTATCTAACGGGGTGAAGAAACACGGGGTGCAATAAAAATATCCTCTTTTTTCACACCGGCGTATAATGCTCCGGTGTGAAATTCTAACGGAGTTTACTATTTAAACTAAACCTTTTGCAAGAAATTTCTTATTTTCCATTTTGCATTAAAACCTATAAACACCAGAGATTCCAATGGCAGTTCCCGTTTCTTTATATTCTACGGCTTGGAGGGTTTCTTTGCCATATGAATTTGCATAACAGAGATCAGCCTCCCAATTTCCCCTTTTATAACTTGCACCCAGGGTTATAAATTTTACATTTGTATCTATTATCTTTGTTATATCAACCCCATCTTTTGGAGCAGGAGATGGGTCAGAGTAAAACCCTCCCCTTAATGCCCAGTTGTCTTTTGGCTTATACTCAATGCCAACCTTAAATCTATCTGTATTGCTCCAATTAAGGCTTTTATCTCTATCCGTAAGAAGCTTGGTTGTCCCTGAGCCTGTATCCAGCTCAAAGTCTACATCCTCTTCCATTAATCCTTTAAATTTGCAAGCAATTCTTTGCGAGGAACCCTTTTTTCTACAATCTTAATATAGCCGGGGTATTTCTCACAAATTCCATAAATGCCAAGCCTCATTGTCTCAAGGATTGATAATGCCTCTTTTGTAGGAGGAGAGCAGAGTTTTACCTCAAGAAACCCATCTTTTTTCTTTACCTCAAGCTTTAAATTAAGGTATTCTGAAAGCCCAAGAAGGGCGGTTTGTAAAATAGCAGAGACGCCCGCACATATTATATCCTCTCCCTTTTTCTTATAAAATGAATGACCAGATGCAGAGAAGGATATTATCCTTTTTTCTTTATCCCTTAAGAGCTTTATCCTAATCATAGCAAAATTATACAAAAATCCTAGACTTTTTCATACCTAATAGTTTAAGCTTTTGGTTTAAATGGTATTCCTTCATTTTTTTGCCCTTTTAGTAATCATCACATTTGCCTCGATAATTCTTAGCTATGGCTCTGAAAGCCTTGCTAAAAAATATGGTGTTAATCTGGTTGGTTCAATCTTCCTTGCTTTAATTGGAACCCTTCCTGAGTATATGTTTGTTATCTGGGCATCAATTAAGGGAAACTATGATGTTGCCATTGGCTCAACCATAGGTGCTTGCTCTTTGCTAATAACATTGGGTTATGGCTCGGTTATCTTGGTTTCTACCACAATAAGCAAAAAGCCGGTAAAAACAATTCCCCTTTCACACAATACACATATAGATACGATTTACTTAGGGGCTACAGCCATTATTGCCCTATTCCTTATTTGGCATGGAAAGGGGCTAGACCTTAAGGATAGCATCATATTGATTTGCCTTTTCTTTGCTTATGTCATCCAAGTGGCACATCATTCAAGCAAACACAAAGAGGAGGATACAGGAAAAAAAGAAAGTATAAAGAGGGGTTTTTTGTTTTTGATAATTGGCGGAATAATTGTATTCTTTGCCTCCCATCCATTTGTTGATGTGATGATTGAGATGTCTCATAAACTTGGGATAAGCCCGATAACTGTTGCCATTATCATTGGACCTTTTGCCTCAGAAATCCCTGAAAAGCTTACCGCATATATAACGGTGATGAGAAATGGTTCTTTGGCTGAAATATCTATTTGCAATTTTATTGGAACAAAGGTAAATCACAATAGCCTCCTGATTGGAACATTAGGTATTATTGGGTTTTTAAAGGGTAATTCGGAAATTATAGGAATCCTTAATCTCCAATTTTTAATGATGAGTGGTTTAACCCTATTTGCCACAGCCACTCTTTTATTAAGAAGGCTTACAAGGCTACACGGTATTATCTTTACCCTCCTTTATTTCTTGGTTGTTTTTCTAGCCTTTAAGGGAAGATAATTAGAATTTTGAATTTAGATATTGTTTCGTGCTTCGTGCTTCGGATTTCGTGCTTTCTTTCATTTTAACTTCCTTTCTTCTTCTCGTCTACCTAAACACATACAAGAAAACAGTAAAAATCTGGTGACTATTTATTAAAGGGGAATGAATTTTAAAACAGTTGAACACATACAAATTCCTACAACCTCTTCCTTGCCATATCAAGGTATTCCTTGAAGACCTCATTATTTGGCTCTTTTTCTAATGCTTTTTCCAGGATAGAAACAGCATCCTTAAACCTTCCAGCAACACCATATGATACACCCAATATACCCATATAGCTTGCATTATTTGGGTCAAACTTAAGAGCCATCTCAAGCTCTTTTATTGCCTCATCTGCCTTTCCAGAATTGAGGTAGTATTGACCAAGGTCAGCATGGTAATACGAATAGCTATAAATTATCTCCCTTGCCCAAACCTCCTTGTTTGTCTTGTCAAAAACACCCCTGTATGAAAATCTATAGGCATTTTTTGGAAAGACTGTATCTGAAATTCCCAGCTTTAGCCTGTAAATAAGCCCATCCTTTTCTATTCTATCAATGTATGGCGTATCTATTCTCTCATCCTTTCTAAAGAATGTGTAATAAATGGGAAATTTGTCTTGATTGCTTTGAATAATTGCGCTCATTGTTTTCTCATACATTCCCATTATCTCCCGGCTTTCAGCCCATATCTTATCCATTGTTTTAAAAATTTCTTCTATCCTAGAAGAGGAAATCCAGGGGTGTTCTTTAATTATCTTTTCCATAAACCAGGGTCTTTGTAAAAAATGTATGGGGATTATGGCAACATCCCTTCTTGTCTCCTCAACGCATTGAAAATACCAAAGGGGAAATACCTCAAGGTCAATCCTGTCAAAGAGAATAGCTTTATTCTTAAGGGGTTTTAAAAGATTCCTTCCAAAATCATAGGCAAAATAATACCTTGAAAAATCGCAAGGATGGTAATTAAATGATAAAGGAATGATAAACAATGGAATAAAAACAAATTGGGGAATTTTTTTAAAATATTCAATTAAATATTTCATCCCAAAGCCTATTAAAATTGAAAGGCAAAGAAATGTTGGAAGGTTATATGATTCCATATCAACCAGTTCGGAAATCTTTGCATACACAGAAAGCCCGAAATAAGAATTGACAATAATGGTAAGAAAAATAAAGAAAAAAAGCCTCCTTTCCTTAAAAAGCCTTATCGCCCCAGGGATTGCAAGGATAAGCAAAAATGAAAATTGCTTTATCGCAACACCTATATGCTCACCCAGATTCTTAAAAAAGAATTGCTCAAACATCTTTTCCCTTGCCATTGCTATGGTAATGTAATCAACAAACGCCTTCATTGTAATGGGAAATCCCCAATCAATCTCTGGTCTTGCTATTGCTCTTATGGGAAGATAGAGATACATTGAAAATCCAAGGAGGAATAAGAGAAAAAGGTTAAATAGAATTTTTGGCTTAAAAATTTTTTTATCGGTTACAAAGACAAGGTAGAACAATGAGGGAAAGATTGTAGCAGAGAGGTTATGGTTTGAAACAGCCAATCCATAGATAAAGGCAAGGAGATGAAGATATTTCTTCTTTTTTGTCTTCTGCCAGATAAGGCAAATGTAAAAGCATAGGGAGACAAAGAGGACAAATAAAGAGTAAATCTTTATATAGCCCGAGATTTTCCAGAATGTGCTTGAAAATGCAAAGATAAGGGAGGAGGAAAAAGCAAAATAATGATTTTTTAGAATATGTTCTAAAAGGAGAAATAAAACAAAAATTGCACAGCTTGAAATTGTAATGGTAATAAAGCCCATCCTCATTGCAATGTTTGAGATTGGAATATAGGCTGCAAGCTTTGTAATTATTGTATAGAGACAATATCCAGATGGATGGGCAAGACCCAAAATGTATCCACAGGCTACATGGTCTCCCGAATCACCAAATGTAAGGGTGGGAGACAGGGTTTTTAGATAGACAATAAAGGGGATAAAGAAGGCAAAGAGCGATAAAATTCTTTTCATAGCTTACAAGCCATTACAATGGCATCCTCCCTATCTTCATAATAACCCTTTCTTACCCCTGTTTCTTTAAAATTGTGCTTATGATAGAATGAGATTGCAGAAATGTTTGACCTTCTTACCTCAAGGAACATCATTTTCCCCTTTTTTACCTTTGCCATTTCCATAAGATGTAATAAAAGAAGGGAGCCAATACCCCTTCTTCTGGACAATGGATGAATGGCAAGATTAACCAGGGATACTTCATCTTCTACTATGCTAAATCCACCATATCCTATAATTTTTTCTCCCTCTTTTGCAACATAAAAATTTCCATTTTTCATTTCCTCCTCAAACATCCCTTTTGTCCAGGGGTCTTTGAATGACAAATTTTCTATCTCTAACACCTTTTTTAGGTCATTATGTGTAAGCTTATGGATAGATACACCCGTCATTTATCTTTCCCTTTTTAAAGTATTCAATCCCAAGAAATGCAATATTTATTGAAAGGGGTATATTTTTAAAAGAAAGGGCAAAATGGGCAAGGCTTCCAAGGCGTTCTCTTATTAGGTCCTTATAAAGCAAGGCACCATCACCTAGAAAAATGGTTTCTTCCCTGATTAAGGGGAATAGGTCATCTATTGTGCAGGTTATATAATCAGAAATCTTTCTCTTTTTCTTATATAAGGCTGTATAAATCCTTTTTCTCTTTGCATCTATGATTGGACAGACCTGTCTTTCATCCTCAATAAAATGAAAGGATAAGCCATCAAGGGTAGCAACAGAGACAACAGGAATATTAAGACCCTTTGATATACCATATCCAAATGCCATGCCTGTCCTTAAGCCAGTAAATGAGCCTGGTCCAGATGAGACAGCAATAAGCTCTATATCAGAAATGGATGTATTTGAAAGGGAAAGGAGGTGCTTGATTTCTAAACCAAGCCATTCTCCATAATTTAGAACATTTGAGGAAAATATAGAGGATGCAATGATATTTTTTTCGTTCACAATGGCAATACTTCCAATTGGGGTTGATGTCTCTATCCCTAATACCTTCATTAAAATATTTTACCTTACTTGCCTAATCAAAAGCAATAATGGTATAATTTTAAAAGGCGCCTGTAGCTCAAATGGAAGAGCATCTGCCTTCTAAGCAGATGGTTGGCCGTTCAAGTCGGCCCAGGCGTGGTTTTTATGATTAAAAAATACAAGGATTTTCTCACAGCAAGGCTTGATTTATATAAAGAAATGTATGAAAGGGGGTTTCAAAAAGAGAGGGTTTCCAAAATGCTTAAAGATTTTGAAGCTTCTCTTAAAAGGCATAATCTTTTGGCAAGCAAACTTTTTTATCCCTATGGTGTATATCCCTTTAAGTCCTTCGAAGATGCCCAAAAGGACCTTGAGGAAAGGGTAAAAAAATATGGTAATCCTTGAAAAACTTTCCTCTTTGTGTAATCCACTAAACAAGGAGGGGGTGAAATACATCCTTATCGGAGGATGTGCGGTTATTCTTCATGGCTTGGAAAGGCCTAAAAAAGGCTAAAGAGGATATACTCATTGAAAGGATTGAGGATATAGAAATTCCCTTTGCTGGGCTTAAAACAATGATTGAGCTTAAAAAAGGATTGAGGGAGATTGCAGGCTTTTTCTTGAGGGAAAGAAAAGATATCAAGAAGAAAATCGTTAACTAATGAAAGGGATTTCTCAAAGAATAATCCTATTTGGGCTGATAATCTATAGCGCTTTTGCAACTACCTCTACATCTTTGCAAGTGGGAGGCATATGCCTTGGAATCCTTGGTTTAATCCCCCTATTTTTTCTTGATTATAAAAGGCTTAAGGAAACTCCATTTAATCTACCCATCTTATGTTTTATTATAAGCCTTATAATCTCAAGTTTTCTTTCCCAAAACCCCTCTGCATCTTTTGCCAAAACAGAGTCAATTATAAGAAAAATTCTGGTCTACTATCTTGTAATTATTGGCATTTCTGAGATTAAATGGGCAGAAAGGCTTATATCTCTAGCCCTAATTGGAGGATGTATAGGTGCGATATATACAATCATTCAATATGCCCTTTCTATAAATACCTCATTACCCTTTAACCGCGGCTTGGGAGGAGCTTGCGGAATGCTTGTTCCGCTTTCTCTTTGTATTTGCTTTTCTTCTTCCCTCTTTCAAAGGATTGTTTTCTTTGCTGTATTCTTCCTCCTCTCTATCCTATTATTCCTTACCTCTACAAGGGGGGCATATTTTGGCGTGATTATAGCGATAGTATTTATCTCCATAGTATGGAAAAAAAGGGCATTACTCTTTCTCTTGCTTCTTTTGATATTTAGCTTTGTCTTTCCAATGAAGGAAAGGTTAATTCAAACACCAAATTTGAACTACTTTCCAAACCTAGAGAGGATATATATCTGGAAAGAGGGATTAGAGATAATTAAAGATAATCCTTTATTTGGTATAGGACCAGCAGGCATTGAGACAATCTACAACGGTAATCGCCAGATCCGTCACTATCATAACAATTTCTTGGAGATAGGTGTAAAGGGAGGGTTATTAAGTTTATCTGCGTTTATCTGGCTATTGGTTGCAATTATAAGGTTTTGCGTAAGGACACTTAAGGATAAAGGGGTTTTTGTCTTGAAATTTGGTCTGTGTGCCTCGCTTATAGACTGGTTTATCCATGGCTTGGTTGATACGACATATGTGGGAAATTTGGGCTATCTTTTCTGGTTTATTTTGGGGTTGCTTGTTGTCCTTCAAAGGAATGGAGCCTAAAAGAATCCTCCTTATCCAATTAAGAAAGATTGGCGATTGTTTATTGACTACA
>JBFMED010000065.1:0-17748 GCA_040753475.1 bacterium | reverse complement strand
GGAGGTAACAAACTGAATGATGCTGGAAGGTAGGAGACATCGGGACACAACGCAAGTGAAGGGATTGAGCCTAAGAAATTTACCATCGTGTCGGAGGTCGATACTGTTCATTGAGGAGCAGACAGCAGTATTGCAGAAACAGGGTAATGCCTGCGGAGAAAAGAAGGCTGTTTCAGGGAGCTTAAAAGGGATAAAGCTTCTTAAGATAGATGGGGCATATGCCCTGTCCTCGTATAGAGGAAGCATTGCTGAAGAGCCGTGTGTGGGAAATCCGCAAGCACGGTTCTGTGAGGGGCATAAAATAACATATAGGAGGTTATAGAAAATGTCTACTCGACAGGAAGAAGATGTAGGAAAAAAGGTAGAAGAGCTTGAAAAATTATATGAGGAAACAATCTCTGCATGGGCAAATAGCATAGATGATAAAACCAGCTATACAAAGGAACATTCAAATAAGGTAAGGAGGTATGCAGAGGCAATTGGAACGAGGCTATATCTTTCAGAGGATGAAATGAGAACCCTCTCTGTAGCCAGCATCTTACATGATATTGGAAAGCAGGATATTGACCCAAACATTTTAAATAAACCAGGGCCACTTACAAGCGAAGAATACAATTTAGTAAAAACACATTCAGCTAAAGGAGCAAGTGTATTAAGGTCTATTGATATGCTTAAATCAGCCACAGGGGCTGTTCATCATCACCACGAAAGGTATGATGGATATGGCTATCCTTCGGGGCTAAAAGGGGAGGAAATTCCATATCTAGCAAGGATTCTTGCTGTTGCCGATGCTTTTGATGCTATGACCTCTGAGCGGCCATATAAACCAAAGAAGAGCATACACGAAGCAATTATTGAGCTTCAGGATAATTCGGGAACCCAGTTTGATCCTGAAATTACGGACGCATTTATCCATGTTTTGCGTGCAAATCCAGGTATTACTACATAGTGCCGAAGTGGCGAAATTGGCAGACGCGCATGGTTCAGGGCTATGTAGGTTATCCTGTGAGGGTTCAAATCCCTCCTTCGGCAAAAGGAATTTAGGATTTAAGATTTAGGATTTAAGATTTAAAACAATTGAAAAAATTTCTAAATCCTAAATTTCTAAATCCTAAATAATAATATGGTTTGTGATATTTGTGGTATAAAAGAGGCAACCATACATTTTAAACAGGTTATTAATAATCAAACCACGAGCATTCACCTTTGTGAGGAATGCGCAGAGGAAAAAGGGTTTGGTTTATCTGGCATTTCCCAACCATTTCCAAACCTACTTGAATTTTTTTCAAATATATTTAAAGAAGAAAAGGAAGCAATTACAGAAGAGATGCGATGTACAGGGTGCGGAATGGGGCTGTCTGAATTCCAAAAGGGAGGAAGGCTTGGATGCTCTGATTGCTTTGAGGCATTTAAACAACCCCTTCTTTCCCTCTTAAAGCAGATCCATGGAAGCACGGTTCATATTGGAAGACATCCTTTTGGTTTTGAAGAGATAGCACAAAAGGAGAAAAAGCTTAAAATGTTAAAGGATGAGCTTAAGAAGGCTATATCTACTGAGAATTATGAAGAAGCAGCAAGGCTTCGGGATATGATTAAAGCATTAGAATAATGGTTATGTGTTTAGGTAGACGAGAACAAGATGGGAAATAGGCACAAAGGCACAGAGTTTATTTGTTACTTGCTTTCTTTGTGCCTTTGTCCCTTTGTTCCTTTGTGCCTAGCTATAGGGTAGCTAAACACGTACGATACTTTTTATGTAGGAGCTAAACACATACGGGAGTGTAGAAAATATGCTGGAAAAATATATTAAGACATCGCCAGAATGGCTCAATGCAAAGGGAGAGGAGGCTGATATAGCCATAAGCTCTAGGATTCGGCTAGCAAGGAATATAAAGGATATACCATTTGCCCATTGGGCTCCGATGAATGACCTTGAAAGGGTAACAAAGATGATCGAGGAGGCTATCTCTCATATTCCCTCTCTTAAAAATGCTGATATAATAAGGCAGAATGACCTAATTGCCCTTCAAAAACAATTCCTTGTAGAAAGACACCTTGTTTCACCAGAACATTCCAATTCTAAGCTTGGAAGCGTTGTTATTAGCGAGCGTGAAATAATCTCAATTATGATAAATGAAGAAGACCATTTGAGGATGCAGATCTTATCAAGTGGCCTTAACTTAGTAGACAGTTGGCAGATAATTGCAAAGGCTGAGGAGGAGCTATCAGCCCTTCTTCCATTTGCATTTTCCTTTGATTTTGGCTATCTTACAGCCTGTCCAACCAATGTTGGAACGGGGATGAGGCCATCTATAATGCTTCACCTTCCTGCATTATCCTTAAGCAATAAGATTGAAAAGATTGTTCCATTCCTCTCAAAGGTTGGAATGGTCTCTCGGGGCTTTTATGGAGAAAAATCCGAAACATTTGGGGATTTATTCCAGGTCTCAAATCAGATAACCCTTGGGAAAAAAGAGGAGGAGCTTATTGAAGCCCTTATTAAGGTTGTCCGCCAAATTATAGACTATGAGAAGGAAGAAAGGGAGCTTTTAAGAACAAGGGGAGGGATTCAGATGGAGGATAGGTTCAAAAGGGCTTATGGTCTCCTTATCAATGCAAAGCTTATTCCGTCCAGAGAGGCAATGGAGCTTTTGTCTATTATTAGGCTTGGGATACATTTAGGCTTCCTTCCAAATGTCCCAACAGAGCGGCTAAATAGGCTTCTGGTTTTTACCCAACCTGCCCATCTTCAGCTAGCTATAGGAGGACCTTCTAATCCTGCGGTAAGGGATCGTGGAAGGGCAGAGCTTATCCAGAGAGAATTGGGAATAAAATAAATTACAGATTTTAAGAATACGAAGACAAGCGAAGCAATGGAGAAGATAGGGTTAATCTTTCCCGGACAGGGTTCACAATATGTTGGAATGGGGAAGGAAATCTATCACCATCCCGAGGTAAAGGCCATCTTTGATACTGCATCAGATATTCTTTCCTATGATATAACAAAGCTTTTATTTGAAGGTCCAGAGGATATATTAAATGATACAGAATATGCTCAAACCTCAATATTTACTGTAAGCATTGCCTATTTTAAAGCCCTTCCCTTCCTTTCTCTTTCCGACTCCAGACTCCAGACTCCAGACTCCAGACTTCCTTTATATGTTGCAGGTCATTCCTTAGGTGAATACACAGCCCTAACCTCAGCAGAATCCCTGTATTTCCATGAAGCCTTAATGATTGTCAATAAAAGGGCAGGTCTTATGAAAGAGGAAGCTTCTAAAATTAAGGGTGGAATGATTGCCTCCCTTGGCTTAAGTTTAGAGAAAATAGAAAGAATTTGCAAGGAAACAAATGTAGAGATAGCAAATATAAATTCTCCTTTACAGATTGTTATCTCCGGGTTAGATGAAGATTTGCAAAAGGCACGAGAGGTGGTAATAAAGGAGGGAGGAAAGGCAATAAGGCTTAAAACATCAGGCCCATTTCACTCATCTTGGATGAAAGAAGCAGAGGAACAAATGAAGCTTGTCCTTAAGGATTGTAAGATAAAGCCACCAAAGATAAAGGTAATTCAAAATGTATCTGCCTCTTGCACAGATAACCCAGAGATTATAAGAGAAAACCTTATAAAGCAGATAACAGGAAGGGTAAGGTGGGATGAGACAATAAGGTTTATGGAAAAAGAGGGTATAACCTCTGTAATTGAAATAGGCCCTAGCAATGTCTTATCAAACCTTACAAAAAGAATAACACCAAATATAAAAGCAATTCCAGTCTCTCCTTAAAATTATAAAGGCACAAAGAAAACTAAAAATTTTTCTTAAGCATTTCAATAAAAATACCGATATATTAGGTGATGAAAAAAATTTTGTTTTTTCTTTTTTTCTTTAATCTAGGATTTTGCTCATCTTTGGTATTTACAGGAAAGCAATATATAACCAAAGAGGTTTTGGATGTAGGTGAGAATGCCTCTATATATGTTATTGATTTTGACCACGACAACAAGAAGGATTTGATGCTTGGAAATAAGGAGGGATACATTTTATTTTATAAAAATATTGGGACGGATTACAACCCATCCTTTGAAAATGGGAAAAGGATTACCGTAGATACAGGAGAAATCAAGCTTGAAGGAGGATATAGCTCACCCATTGTCTGCCAATGGGATGGAACAAAAGACTTGGATTTGCTAATTGGAGATGGAGGGGGAAATGTTTGGCTTGCAAAGGCTATGAACGAGGTAATCGAGGGAATGCCTCCCACATATACTGTCCTTGAGAAGCTAAAGGCAGATAATAAATCAATCTATCTACCAAATGCCTCTCTCTACGCCTTTGATGTAGATGAGGATGGCTTACTTGACCTTTTGGTTGGAGATGAGGCTGGCTATGTCTGGTTTTTTAGAAATATTGGAAGGCCAGATTCTCCCATCCTTTCTGCGGGAACAAAGACATTGGCTGGCTCTCAAACACTAGATGTCTCACAGAATGCAAAGCCTGTAATGATTGATTGGAATGACGATGGAAAGAAAGACCTAATTGTTGGCGATATATTTGGAAATATTCATATCTTTACCTCAGGAACACAAACAGGAACAGGAACATTTATTCCAAACTTTATCTTTAAAGAAAAGGCAAAGGTTGCAAACAAAGAAATAGATGTTGGATTCTACGGCTCACCATTTATCTGCAATTGGAATAATGAAGGTGGATATGATATGCTTGGAGGAGCAGGTGATGGAACAATATACCTCTTTTTGAATACAAAATACCAAGCCTCTGAGCCACCCGAATTCAATACAATACAAAAGATAGATGGAGACCCAGAATTTATAGATATTGGAGAATATTCAAAGCCCCAGGTTATAGACTGGAACAATGATGGAAAGAAGGATTTAGTAACAGGTGATTCCCTAGGAAAGGTGAGGCTTTTCCTCAATTCTGGAAATGACAATAGCCCTATTTTTACAGATGGATTTTTCTTCTCAATGACATCGGGAACACAGACAGAGGACCTGGATGTAGGGTATAATTCAGCACCTTATCCCATAGATTGGAATAATGATGGAAAAAAAGACCTTGTTGTCGGCGATAAATATGGGAATATAAATGTATTCATAAATATAAACACAGACGATGCTCCCATATTTCAAAGGGGAACATATGCTACATCATATACACTAGGCTATAATGCAACGCCCTGTATCCTTGATTGGGATAATGATGGGAAAAAGGATATTATCGCAGGCTGTCAATCTGGAGAGATAAGGCTATTTTTAAATATAGGTTCTGATATAAGCCCTGTTTTTGCAGCTCCTACCACAATGCAGATTCCCCTTGATGAAGAAAAGGATACAAGCCCAACTGTCATAGATTGGAATAGGGATTATAAGAAAGACATAATAATTGGCACAGGCTATGGAGAGATGTATCTATTTATAAACTTAGGGTCTGATAAAATTCCTGTCTTTAATACAAAGGAAAGGATAAAATTTTCAGATGGCAATGATATAAGGGCGGATAATAACTCAAGCCCTGCAATCTCTGACTGGGACAACAATGGTTCATCTGACCTTATGGTTGGCTCTGGGGATGGAACAATATTTGTTTGTCTATCAAGCATTTTAAATCTAGCACCATCTGTTGTGGTAAATACACCCCAAGGAACACAATCTGGGAATATAAACATCTCATATACACTAAGAGACGATGATTCCGATACATTATCAATTGATGTTAAATTTTCAAAAGATAACATTACATGGGTTGATGCAACATCCCAAGATGGAGGGGATGGGAAATTATGCCTTTCCTCATCACAAATTGGTGTATCCCATATCTTTGTCTGGGATTCTTACGCTGATCTAGGACAGGGAATCTATAATATTGTCCTTCAGATAACGCCAAGTGACGGAACAAATCAGGGACAGGCTTACAAAACAAGCCCATTCTCGGTTGACAATACAACAAAAACAAACCTTATTCCTATTACCATACAAGGGAAAAACATTGATATAGGAGCATATTCCACACCTTGTGTTTCTGATTGGAACAATGATTATAAGAAAGACCTTTTGGTGGGAGATGAATTTGGATATGTATATCTATTCCTTAATTCTGGAACAGATGAGAACCCTGTTTTTACCTCATATTCAAGGCTTCAAGCAAGGGAATCTACCTCAACATTAGTAATGAAAGACCTTAAGGTAGAAGGTTTCTCCGTGCCTTTTGTTTGGGATTATGACAATGATGGAAGTAAAGATTTGCTTGTGGGAGATAGGTTTGGCTATGTTTATTATTTTAAAAATATTGGAGGTATACTAGAGAAGGGTGTAAGGATACAAGGAGGAAGTGACTTAGATGTGGGAAATATGGCATCCCCTATTGTAATTGATTACAACCTTGATGGAAAGAAGGATTTGGTGGTAGGTGATGAATATGGCTACATTAGGCTATACCTTAATTATGGCACAGATATGAATCCATCATTTGCTACAGGGACAAAGCTTTTATTGGGAACAGGGAATACAGAGATACAAGTTTCTTATAATTCAACCCCTGCATTTATTGATTATAATAACAATAAAAAAGCAGATTTAATAGCTGGCGATAGGAACGGCAATCTATGGCTATTCTTGAATTATGGAAGCGACCAATTACCCCTATATGATTATGGAAGGATTCTTTCTTCTCCCTCTGTTTCTGGAAATGCCTCTTGTTTTATTTCTGATTGGGATAATGATGGAAGGAAGGATTTTGTTTTAGGAAACAGGAATGGCTCTGTTTATTTATATCTATTGAAGGAGGAGACAAACACGCCTCCATCCTGTGTGCTTTTTCCTGTAACTATAGCCGTTTCCACAATTGCTGTAAAATATAAGCTATATGATATAGACGGTGATACATTATCTATTATTCCAGAGTATTCACTTGATGGGGTAAATTATAGCTCTGCATCAGGTGGAACAAAGGAAAATTTAATTGGCTCTTCCTTTGGGGTTGATTATGAATTTATATGGGATAGCTTTGTTGACCTTCCAGAGACAAAAACCCTGGTTTATTTTAGAATAACCCCAAAGGACAAGGCAGTTGGCACAGGCTTTGTAGTTTCTTTCTTGTTAGATAACCTAAATAGACAACCAATTGTAAAAAACATTAGCCTTTCATCCAATTCTGGTCTTATTGAGGTTTCTTTTGAGCTTGAGGATTCTGATTATGATACAATATCCCTTTCCTTTGATTATCTCCTTAATGGAACATGGACAAAGGCAACAACCTATGGATCTTTGTCCTTTACCCCTGGTATTTGCAAGCTCTATTGGGCATCAAGCCTTGATTTCCCAGAGACAGAAACGACCTTAACAATGAAGATTACGCCCTATGATTCCTGGGGCATTGGTATCTTTCAAACCAAAACCATAAAAATTGAAAATTCCAGATTTTCCTCGAAGGAGGTAGGAACAACAAGCATTGGCTTGCCCATTACATTTTCACCCACAACCCTTATTCTAAAAAGCATTGAATATCCATTGGTGATTACAATAGAGGATGTTTTAATTCCCTCATCTATTCCAGGGCTTTCTGACACAGGAAGGAAAATAACCGCAATAAGAAAAGATAGACCCGATGTTTTAATAGATAGCCTTTCTGCAAAACTTACCATTCCATACAATAATGAATTTTCTGATGAAATAGAGAGGTCATTGGTTATTTATCAGGAAAATTCTCCCCTTTCTTCTTCGGTGGATACAGGAAGCAACACAGTTTCTGCCGAGATTTTATCAACCGGGGTATATAGGATTGATGCTTTATTTAAAACATTTGAGGTTAAGGTATGGCCAAACCCTTGCAAAGGCAATAATATTACATTTTCTGGAATAAGCAGTGGGAAAATAAGAATCTTTACATTAACCGGGGAGCTTGTAAAAGAGATAATAGAATCTCCTTATCAATGGGACACAAAGAATATGGATGGAAAATCTGTAGCATCTGGCATTTATATATGGCTTTCAGAAAAGCAAAAAGGGATTTTAGCGATTATAAGATGAAAAGAATTAGATTACAGATTGCGGATTTTTTACAAAGTTTGTGCCTTTGTGCCTTTGTGCCTTTGTGCCTTTGTGCCTTTAGTAAGGTTGCATTTGGGGTAGATTATACCGCGACCAGCCCTTTGCAATTCTTAAAGATTAAGCCTTGTCGGGTTTCTTCTTTAGGGGGTGCATTTGTGGGGGTTAATGAACCATCTTTTGAAAACCCAGCATCCTTTCAAGGTGCAAAGGTAAAGGAAATTGGGCTTTCTTATAATTCATACCTTGCGGGAATAGATATTTCGTCTTTATCATACATCCACCCAACAGAAGAAATGGGCTGCTTTGGGTTTGGTTTTCTATACCTTAAAACCCCAGATATTTTAAAAACAAAGGATGGAGGCATAGAAGATGGCAAATTTTCTTGCTCTGATATTTCAGCCAGCATAGGATATGGAAGAAACATAAGCCCTGATATTGCAATAGGAGGAACATTTAAATTCATCAGGGAAGGCATAGATGATAAAGCTGTAAATACAGGTGCAGCTGATCTTGGGATTCAATACAGGCCATTTTTAAAAGATATTACAATTGGTCTTTGCCTTTCAAACATCGGAAAATCAATAGAATACACAAACGAAAAGGAGGATTTACCCCTTACCATGAAGGGAGGAATTTCTGTAAATTGCCTTGATAAGACCCTTCTTTCTACAATAGAGCTTGATAAATCCATAGATTCTGATGTAATTTTAAGGCTAGGCTTTGAAAATGTATTGATGAATAAGGTATTTTTAAGAGCAGGCTATTCAACAGAGCCAGATATTGGCTCTGGAATTTCTTTTGGTTTTGGGTTAAAGCTTTCCAAATACTTCTTTGATATGTCCTGTCTTCCCTTTCAAGACCTTGGAAACACAATGCAAGGCTCATTCTATATAAAGTTTTTAGAGGAAGAATAATTCCCTAAATTCTTAAACCCTTAAATCCCGACTACTTTTTTAATGGAGCAATAACCATAACTATCCTTTTTCCTTCAAAATATGGCCTTCTTTCAATAAAAGAAAAATCCTTTAGGCAATCAGAAAATCTTGTAATAGTATCCATTCCTATCTCAGAGTGTACTATTTCCCTTCCTTTAAAATTAAGAATAACCTTTATCTTTTGACCATTTTCTAAAAATTTTTTACTCTGATTTGCCTTAAAGGCAAAATCGTGATCATCTGTGTTTGGTCTTAATTTTATCTCCTTTATTTGAATTATCTTTTGTTTCTTTTTCCCCTCTTTTGCCTTTTTATTCTGGCAATACATATACTTTCCATAATCCATAATTTTACATATGGATATGGAATTATCATGTGCTATCTCAACAAGGTCAAGATCGGCCTTTCTTGCCTCCTCCAGTGCCTCCTTTTTTGAGACCACCCCTTTTTGATTTCCATCTTGAGAAATAAGCCTTATTCTTTCGGCTCTAATATTTTTATTTATAAAAAGCCTTTTTTCTTTCAAGGAAGCTCCTTCTTTATCTTTTCATAGAGGCCCCCCCAATTAGTTATTATGATCTTTTTTTCCTCCCTCTTTATTAAACCCCTTTTTATAAACCTTGAGATTACCCGATTGGATGTCTCCCTCCTTATCCCACACATATCTGCGATATCCTGATGAATAAGCTTAATATCCAATAATATCCCATCCTTTCTTTTTACCCCATATTCCTCTAGTAGGTTTAAAAGAAAATGCGCCACCCTTTCATCAGCGGAAAGGGTAGTAAGGATTTTGATTTGATTGTCGGTTCTTCTGAGCCTTAATGAAAGGGTTTCTAATATTTTTATGGAAACACCAGGGTGCTCTTTAAGAAAGCTTAAGAATTTAGACCTTGCAATGAGCAAAACCTCGCAATCCTCTTTGGCAACTACCGTGGCTGACCTTGGTTTTCCATCAAGCAAGGATATCTCGCCAAATATATCCCCTGGATAAAGAATAGAAAGGATAATTTCCCTTCCATCCTCGTGTTCAACAATAACCTTTGCACTACCCCTCTCGACAATAAAGAGATGAACTCCCACATCATCCTTTAGAAAGAAAAGGGTATTTTTTTTATAGGTCTTAAAATCAGCAATCTTTCCTAAACCTTCTAAGTCTTCAGGAGGCAGAGAGGAAAATATAGGAACAAGCCTTAAAAAATCGGGTTTATTAGAGCTTATTTTCATCCGCTTATCATTGCCCTAAAAACCCTCTTAGGAAATAAAGAGGCTATATCGGGATGCTCCATAATAATTGCCATTCCTTCTTTTATATTTCTATCCTCTACTACCCTTATAGATATTGATTTTTCTAGCATTATCCTTGCCGTTTTGCTTATATTAAGCCTCTTTATGTCATTTTTATTCATTTTAAGAATAGGAAAAGGTGAAAGCTCCATTAAGGTCTTTGAATAATGGGATGTGTAGCCAGAATGAAAGTGATTATAAGATAAAATAATATCAAATCCCTCTTCTCTTGTCTCTTGTCTCTTGTCGGGTTCTAATACCCAAAATTTCCCCCTTTCAAACTCCTTTCTTCCTCCTTCCTCCTCCCTTTTTTCTATTGGACAACCCATTTTTAAAGAAAGCAATTGTAAAATTTCTAGCTGTGATTTTACAAAAGGAAAAGAACAAACCTTTTCTATTTTTTGTGTAATTCCAAAAAGGGAGGTGCATCTTCCATCCTTCTCTAAAGATGATGAGCTTGGAAGAATAACATCTGCCTCCATAATCTCGTCCCTCATAAATAGATGGGAAACGACAACAAATTCCTTTTCTTTAATGATCAGAGAAGGAAGCATCTCTCCAAGGAGAAATAAACCTTTTATATCTTTTGAGGTTAAGTCATAAGTTTGATTTTTTATTATTTCATAAGCACCCCTTGAATTTATCCTGTTTCCACAAACAATGATATTGCTTGGTATTCCTAGAAGGAGCAAAAGATTGCAAGCAGATTTGATAACACAAGAAGAACCCGAAGCAATAATTACAGGGTTTTTTGCTTTGTGAGCAAATGTCTTTGCGGCTTCCCTTGTTTTATCATCTGGTTCGTATTTTGAAAGGGTCTCTCTTAAATAATCAAAACCCTCTGTTTTCTGATGGATAAAATCCCAATTACACATATTTTCATCAATCATTGTCCTTTGCATTTTAAAGAGAATTTCTTCCTCTTTTCCTGGTTTTGTAAGGAGCTTTATAGACGAGAGCCTTGTTATCTTTGTCTCTATTGGGCTTATGGAAATAAGGTTTGCTTCTTTGTTTTTGTAAGCATAATGGACAAAGGTGTTTAAAACAGGATTGCCTTCTGAAATATCAGAGAGACAAAGGATGCAATCAGAATCCTTGATAGAAGAGGGCGATAAAGATGGGATATATCCTAAAGAAGATGAAAGAGAAGCAAAATTAGAGAGGCTTTCATCTGGGCAAAAAATATTTTGGCTTTCTAAACAGGAATGGCTAAATTGTTTTGCCAATAAAAGCTCCTCATTGGTAAGACGGGAAGAGACAACAAGGGCAATTTTTCCCTTTATGCCTTGAAATTTTTTTGCAATTAGCTCTAATGCTTCATCCCAACTTGCACTAACAAGCCTTCCCCCTTTTTTAATAAGGGGTTCGGTAATCCTCTTTTCTGAATAGACATAATCCCAGCCAAAATGCCCCTTTACACACATAGAGGTTTCATTTATCCCATCGCCTCCCTCTACCTTTAAAATCACGCCATCCTTGCTCCTTGTGATAAGCCTGCATCCAACATTGCAGAATGGACAGATTGTCTCTTTGCTTTCAAGCTCCCATGCCCTTTTTTTGTATTTAAAGAGCTTTGAAGAAAGGGCTCCTACAGGGCAGATATCAAGGCACATACCACAAAAATCACAATTTAGGGGTCTTTCAAAATCTGTGGTGATCAAAGTCCTTTGCCCCCTGTTTGCAAATGAGATTTCTTGCTTTCCCTCAAGCTCATCGCAGACCCTAACGCACTTCCCACATAAAATACACCTATTCATATCCCTCTCAATAAGGGGGCTTTCATAATCCTTCCTTAATTTTACCTCCTCTCTAAACCTTAAAAACCTATTGGAAGAAACCCCATATTCATAAACAAGATTTTGAAGCTCGCATTCACCTGCCTTATCGCAGACAGGGCAATCAAGGGGATGATTCACCAGGATAAGCTCAAGGATTGTTTTTCTTGCCTTTATTATCTCAGGTGAGGTTGTCTTTATCTTCATCCCATCTACTACGGGTGTCGTGCAGGATGTTACAAATCTTTCCCTTGCTCCTTCTAGCTCAACAATACAAATTCTGCAGGCACCAAACGGAGCAAGCCTTTTATCGTAGCAAAGGGTTGGAATTTTTATATTGGCTTGCTTTGCTGCCTCAA
This sequence comes from bacterium, assembly GCA_040753475.1. GTDB lineage: Bacteria > UBA9089 > UBA9088 > UBA9088 > UBA9088 > JBFLYE01. The sequence continues at coordinate 5,324 of JBFMED010000065.1, read as the reverse complement.
GGATAGTTATATTAGGGGAGACCTCTATTTCTCTGTTGTCAATTGAGATTCTCACATTATTTAGATAACCTTTTTACAAACATACAAAAATTTTAATAAAAAGAATAAAAATAAGTCAAATAAAATTTACTTAAAGCCAAAATATCAATTGTATGTGTTTAGAGTTGAGTGTTTAGAGACAAGTCACTAAACAAAGTTCTCTAAACTCTAAACAGAAATCACTAAAACTATATAAAATAAAGGCTAATGACTAAAGGCTAAACATATACCACTTACTCCTTTATGAATTTTTCTACAGAATCCCGAAGTTTCATTGCCTTTTCCTGGGTTTTTTTATGGGGCGTATAGAAGCTTCTTACTGAATATATCCTATGGATAATCTCATCATAAGCCTCCTTTGCGGTTTTGTAGTCCCCTTTTTTGTAAGAGCTATCCCCTATTTCAAATAGCCTGTTTATAGCCTTATTTACCCAAGGTGAATATGGCGTATAGAAGCTTATGACAGTGCCATAATAGAGGATTGCCATAGGAATATCCCCTTTTTTATAAAGGGCCTCTCCCTCCTTAAACTCCCGATAAGCCCTGTGCATTGTCTCAAGCCAAAACATTGTAATGATAACAAAAATTACACCGACAATGCTTAATGTCCATCTTAAAACAGGGTTATTCATTGACCACCTCCTTTACATAGAATATAGCTGAAATAGCTAAAATAATGCTTGTAACAACAATAGAAAAAAGAACAGAGAATAAAGCCTTTTTTATCGTTATATTATGTGCCTTTGAAAGGCCAATAATTGTGATAACAAGCCCCCAGATGCTTGAGATAACTCCACCAATAATGGGAACAATAGAAAACACAAGGACAGATTCAGAATAGGCAACAACCTTAAATGTGGTGGTAAATCCAGCTTTATTAGGGGAAAGAAGTAAAAGCCCAAGATGGAGAAGCCCGGTTTCTAAGATAAAGAAAAAGGCAAGAGAAATAAGGGGGATAAGGAGAATGTAATTTAATTCTATCCTTTTTGCAATCCATGAGAGATTTACAAGATAGACAATGATAGCAATGATTAAAGCATATAGCCCTGCATTTTTAATGCTACCTGGCTTAATCTTTCTAAAGAAATCACCTGGTTTAAATATGGCATCTTTTATTGTCATATATAGGGCATTAAAAAAACCGATTTTTTCTCTTTCCTCCCAAGGAATATTTTTTATCCCTTCTTTGGGTTCTTCATCCTCTAAAATTTCTTCAAAATCTTCCATCGTTTATGCTATAATTATAAATATGTTTAGGAAAATGTGCAAGTCAAAGATAAAGGGTCTTAAGATAACAGGCCTTAAGAGGGAATGTTCCGGAAGCATTGGGATTGATGAAGAAATTCTAAAAAAGGCTGATATCCTTAAAGGAGAAATGGTTTATGTCCTTAATATGCAAACCGGGGCAAGGTTTGAAACATATGCAATTTATGAAAAAAAAGGCTCTTTGGATTGCATCCTTTATGGACCAGCCGCCAGGCTAGGTGAGGTAGGCGATGAGGTTGTTATCCTTTCCTCTTGTCTTATGGAAGACGAAAAAGCAAGGCAATTTAAGCTAAAGGTAATTGAAGTTTAATGGAAAAAAGGCTTGTTCTATTTATTATTCTTTCATTCCTAATCCTCTACATTCATTCCCTCTTTGTTCCAAAAAAGGAAATTAAACAAATAAAGCCCTCTCCTATTAAAAACGAGGTTGTTCAAAAGCCCGCAATAGAGACTAAAGAACCTAGCCTTCCTTTGGTTGATGAGAAAGAGTTTATCTTTAAAAATTTCCTATTTTCATTAGCCCTTTCCCAAAAGGGAACAATCAAATCCTTGAGCCTTTTAAAATTTAATGATAGGAAGGGCCTTCCATATACAATAATAAAGGATGAAGATACATTCTCTATTTTTTCTGATGAAAAGGAGATATTTCCCAATGAATTTTCAAAAGATGGCTTTGTTTATGACCTGCAATCATTTAAGATAATAAAAAAATATGAATTTTCTTCCTCAACCTATCCATTTACGATGAACCTTTCATTTATAAATAAAGAAGACAAGCCAATGACCATTCCAGGGATTTCCCTTTCGTTAAAAAGCTCACTTGGTTGCGATCCTGAGCTTAAAGAAAACCCATTTCTTTATCAGACGGCTTCTGGAATAAAAAAGGCTAAAAATGTCTTAAAAAGCGATGAGGCAATTAATTGGGTAGGGACCCAGGATAAGTATTTTCTTTTTGTTGTAAAACCAGGGATGAGGTTTTCCTCTATCTTGCTCTCTCCAGAGGATATAAAGGCTTCCTTTCCAAAGTATTCCCTTAAAGCAAATGAGGTAATTAAAAACAAAATAATGGTATATGCAGGACCTAGGGATTATAAAATATTAAAGGGGGTTGGGCTTGAAAGCCTTTCTGGATTATGGTTTCTTCCAAAGATTATTATTCTTGTCCTGGTCTTTCTCTATAAGATTATTGGAAATTATGGGGTAGCAATTATTCTTTTGACCTTAATTATCAAGGTTCTCTTGCATCCTCTTACTAGAAAGAATTTTAAAATGATGAAGAAGATGCAGGCAATAAAGCCACACATAGATAAATTAAGGGAAAAGCACAAAGATGACCATGAGACAATTCAAAAGGAGATGATGAGGCTATATAAGGAGCATAATGTTAATCCATTTGGTGGATGCCTTCCCATTATCTTTCAGATGCCCATATTTTTTGCCCTTTATAGTGCTTTGGATAAAGGGATTGAGCTTCGCTGTGCACCATTTGTTTTATGGATAAAAGACCTTTCATTAAAGGATCCCTATTTTGTCCTTCCTATACTTATGGGTCTTACAATGTTTATTCAGCAGAAAATGACACCCTCAACCCAGGATCCAAGCACAGAGAAGATGATGCTTATTATGCCATTAGTTATGACATTTTTGTTTCTAAATTTTCCATCAGGCCTTGTTTTGTATTGGCTTGTTCAGAATATTCTAACCATTATTGAGCATTGGCTTATAGAGAAGGGGATAGGAATTTAGGATTTAGGAATTAGGATTTTTTGAATTGTTTTAAATCTTAAATCCTAAATTATGTTATGGTTAAATATATCTTTGTAACCGGTGGTGTTGTTTCTTCCTTGGGAAAGGGGATTGCCGCATCTTCTATTGGAACAATCCTGGAATCGCTTGGATTAAAGATAACCCTCCAAAAGCTTGACCCATATATCAATGTAGACCCTGGCACGATGAATCCATACCAGCATGGCGAGGTCTATGTAACCTCTGATGGTGCTGAGACAGACTTAGACCTTGGACATTACGAAAGGTTCACGGATGCAAAGATAACCAAGAAAAACAATGTGACCACAGGAAAGATATATTATGAGGTTATAAGGAAGGAGAGGAAGGGAGAATACCTTGGAAATACGGTTCAGGTTATTCCCCATATAACAGATGAGATAAAGGGATGTATAAAAATGGTTTCTAAAAATATAGATGTTGCAATCATTGAATTGGGAGGGACGGTTGGTGATATAGAAAGCCTTCCATACCTTGAGGCAATAAGGCAATTTGGAAGGGAGGTAGGAAGGGAAAATGTTTTGTATATCCACCTTACCCTTGTTCCATATATTTCTTCCTGCGATGAGGCAAAGACAAAGCCAACCCAGCACTCGGTAATGAAATTAAGGGAAATAGGTATTCAACCAGATATTTTGCTATGCAGGACACAAAGACCATTATCTTCCCACCTAAAGGAAAAGATTTCCCTGTTTTGTAATGTCAGAAAGGAGAATGTAATAGATGCATATGATGTAGGGAGTATTTATGAGGTTCCTTTAAGCTTTAAAAAACAGGGTTTGGATAGGGCAATAATAAAATCCCTTTCCTTTTCTTGTAAAAAGGATAATTTTAAAGAATGGGAACATATGGTTCTTAAAATAAAAAATGCAAAGAAAAAGACAAAAATTGCTATTGTTGGAAAGTATATCCAGATTAAGGATGCCTATAAATCTATTGTTGAGGCATTGTATCACGGTGGCATAGCAAACAATTGCAAGGTAGAGATAAAATGGGTTGACGCAGAAAGTAAAAATATGTTTGATGAGCTTTCTGATGTTTCTGGAATCCTCATCCCTGGTGGATTTGGATATAGAGGGATAGAAGGGAAGATAAAGGCAGCTAAATTCGCAAGGGTTAATAAAGTCCCATTTCTTGGGGTATGCCTTGGGCTTCAATGTGCTGTAATTGAAATTGCAAGAAATTTGGCAGGTCTTAATAATGCAAATTCAAGTGAGTTTTCTTTGGACACAGAATATCCTGTTATTGACTTGATGGAAGAGCAGAAGGGCTTAAAGAAAAAGGGAGGGACAATGAGGCTTGGAATATATCCCTGTAGAATAGAAAAAAACAGCCTTGCATATAAGGCATACCAAAAGGAGCTTGTAAAGGAAAGGCATAGGCACAGATATGAGTTTAATAACAAATATAGGAAGCAATTAGAAAATGCAGGTTTAAGGATAGCAGGGATATGCCCAAATAGAAATCTTGTTGAAATTGTTGAGTTAAAAGACCATCCCTGGTTTGTCTGTGTCCAATTCCACCCAGAATTCCAATCAAAGCCAACCTCGCCCCATCCCTTGTTTTCTGCATTTATAAAAAGCAGTATAGCCTCTACTTCCCAATAACCATAGCCTTACAATCAGAGAATTCTCCCGCAGAAAGCTTGTAGAAGTAAAGACCTGAGGATAAAGGCTCTCCCTGATTATTCCTTCCATCAAAGAATATTGCCGAGCCTTCCTTTGCCTTTGTATATGAGCCCCTCTTTCTAAAGCCTACCTCTATGGTTCTTATCTTTTGCCCAAGGATGTTAAAGACCTCAAGCTTGCAATAGGCATCTTCTGCGAGCTTAAAGGGAATCCAGCAAGAGTTATTTGTTGGATTGGGGAATGAGGGAAGCAAGATGGTATTGGGAATAAAGGGAGCATCGATCTCAATTTACAATATAAATAAAGCACTTTATCAAAGGAGCTAAACACATACTAAGGATTTAATAAGATGATTACCTTTATTTTTGGTGGGATAAGGAGCGGAAAGAGCAAATTTGCTTTAGGGCTTGCAGAAGCAATCAAAGGGGCAAATTTTGATTGCATAATTGTCTCAAATGATGTAGGAAGTAGCATTGTTCCTGAAAATGAATTGGCAAGAAGGTTTGTAGACCTAATGGGCTTTGGAAATCAGGTTTTCGCTTCTATTTCAGACAATGTTTTTCTTATGACTGCAGGAATACCAACAAAAATCAAAATCCTAAATCC
>JBFMED010000064.1:0-5228 GCA_040753475.1 bacterium | reverse complement strand
TGAGTATTGGAAGGATAGGCTGCTTTTTTGAAGGCTGTTGTTTTGGAAAGCCAACCAGCCTTCCCTGGGGAATTCTATTTCCTGTGGGAAGCTGGGGATGGAAGAAATTTGGAAATACCCCCCTCCATCCAACCCAACTCTATTCATTTCTTTTAGATTTTATCTTATTCTTAATTCTCATTAAGATTAAGCCAAAGAGGAATGGTTTTCTCTTTTTCTCATTCCTTTTGGGATATTCCATAATCCGCTTTTTTGTTGAATTTTTAAGGGATCAACCCCTATTTCTTTTTTCTCTTACCCAACCACAGGTTTTATTTCTTATAATTGGAATAATAAGCATTATAAATTTAGGATTTTAAGAATTAGGATTTAGGAATTGAAATGAACAAAGAAGATTTAAAGGAAGCGAATGAATTGATTGCAATTTTTTCGGCAGCAATCAGAACTATTAAGTCAAAAAATCCTAAATCTTAAATCTTAAAATCCTAAATAATATTATGGTAAAAATAAGCAATCTGTATAAATCTTTTGGTGAAATTGAGGTTTTAAAGGGGGTAGAGCTAGAGATAAAAAATGCCGAGATTGTTGCTATTGTTGGAGCATCTGGGGTTGGGAAATCTACCTTGCTCCATATCATAGGCGGCATAGAAAAACCATCATCTGGGAATGTCCTTTTTAATAATTGTGACATTTTTGCATTAAAAGAGGACAACCTTAATAGATTTAGGGCAAAGAATATGGGATTTATCTTACAATTTTATAACCTTTTCTCAAATTTATCTATTTTTGAAAATGTATTGATTCCTTCGCTTATTATGGGAAATAATGCAAGCAAGAGGGCTTATGAGCTTATTTCATTTTTAGGATTATCTTCCAAGATTAACCATCTTCCAAATCACTTATCCTTTGGCGAGCAGCAAAGGGTAGCTATTGCAAGGGCTTTGATCAATTCTCCAGAAATAATTATTGCAGATGAGCCAACCGGCTCTCTTGATAAAAATATGGCAATTGAGGTATATGAGATGTTAAAATCCATGGTTAAAAGAGAAAACAAGGCTTTAATAATTGCTACACATAATGAGGAGCTTTCAAAAATGGCAGATCGGCTCTTTAGGCTATCTGACGGACAGCTAAGATGAGAAAGGAAAAAATAATAAGGGAAACAAAGGAGACAAGGGTAGAGGTAAATCTAGCTCTTGATGGTTGTGGAATGTCCAATATAAAAACAAGCCTTCCATTTTTTGACCATCTTCTTTCATTGTTTTCATACCATAGTATGTTTGACCTCAAGATAAGCGCAAAGGGAGATCTTCCACACCATATCATTGAGGATGTTGGAATCTGCCTTGGCAGCGCATTTGATAAGGCATTAAAAGATAAAAAAGGGATAAATAGATATGGCGATATAGCCCTTCCGATGGATGAGGCATTAGCCATTGTATCTTTGGACATATCAGGAAGGCCTAACCTTATTATAAAAAAGGATAACCTTGCCTTTGAATTTTCTGGGATGGTTGATGGCCTTGATACATCTTTAATCCAGGCATTTCTTAAGGCATTTGTTGACAATTCAAAGATTACCCTCCATATTGTAATTCTTTATGGCTCTGATACCCATCATATTATAGAGGCAATATTTAAGGGACTAGGAAGGGCATTGAAATGGGCAACGAGGATTGAGAGGACAGATATTCCCTCAAGCAAAGGGGTGATATGAAAAATGCAAATCATATTAAAAAGACAAGCTAAATTTTATTAGCTCCTTTTTAAAGGGCTATGGCTGTCCCCCCAACTAATCCAAAATCTTTGGAAAATGATAAAAGGTGTGAAAAAAGGATAATCTTTATTGCACCTCGTGTTTCCAAGGGGGGCATTCTAACGGAGTAAATAAAGATCAGGCTTGGAATAAATGCAAAATAAGTTAAAGCATCTGAAAGAGGTCTTGCAAAAAATGGAGGGGGTTTTGATTGCTTATTCAGGTGGCGTTGATTCAACCCTTCTTCTTTATCTTGCAAGCAAGGAATGCAAAAATGCACTTGCTGTTATAGCAAGCTCTCCATTGTATCCTAGAAAGGAAACAGAACAAGCTAAAATAAATGCAGAGAATTTTGGGGTAGAATATTTGCTAATTGAAACAGATGAGCTAGAAGACCCAAAATTTATAGAAAATTCAACCCAAAGGTGCTACTTTTGTAAAAGAGGGTTATTTTTAAGGCTTAAAGATATTGCCAAAGAGAGGGGATTAAATTATGTCATTGATGGGACAAACCTTGATGATACAAATGATTTTAGACCAGGCATAAAAGCACAAGAGGAATTTGGAGTAAGAAGCCCTTTAAAAGAGGCAGAGCTTACCAAGCAGGAGATTAGAAGCCTTTCAAAAAAGTTTAAGCTTTCTACCTGGAACAAACCGTCCTTCGCCTGCCTTGCCTCGAGGTTTCCCTATGGCGAGAGAATAACAAGAGAGAAATTAAAAAGAGTATCTCTGTCAGAGGAATTTTTATTAAGCCTTGGTTTTAAACAATTAAGGGTAAGGGCTCACAATGGAATTGCAAGGATAGAGCTAGAAAAAAAAGAGATGAAAAAGGCTTTAAGGCTAAAGGATGAGATTTCAAAAAATCTTAAGGCATTTGGATTTTCTTATATAACCCTTGACCTTACTGGATACAGGACAGGAAGTATGAATGAGATTATTATTTTGTAATCTCAAGGAATGCCTCCTCAAGGCTTTCCTTGTTTTGCAGGTCCTTAAGGGATAGGGGTGAGCCTTCTATAATGATTTTCCCTTTATGGATAATAGAAACCCTATCGGAAAGCTCCTCTGCCAAAGATAATTGATGCGTTGAAAGGATAACCGCTGCACCCATTTTTGTCCTTTCCTTCAATATCTTCTTTACAAGGTGTATGGATTTTGGGTCAAGTCCAACCATAGGCTCATCAATCACAATATAGGATGGGTTATGTAAAAGCATTGCACAAAAGCATATCCTCTGTTTCATCCCATGGGAAAACTCCTCAATCAATGTATCCTTATAATCTGACATTTCAAATAGGGAAAGAAGCTCATCGCCGCTATTGTCTGCTTCATATAAATCCTTGATAAAGCTTAAAAACTCCCTCGGCGTTAGCTTGTCATAGAGAAATGGAATGTCTGGGATATAGCCCAATAGCCTCTTTGCAGCAATAGGTTTCTTGTTTATATCATATCCACCTATGGTAATTTTTCCACCTGATGGTTTAAGCAAGCCTGTAATAAGCTTTAAGGTTGTTGTCTTTCCCGCACCATTTGGACCTAAGAGGCAAAAAAATTCTCCTCTTTTTATCTCAAGGCTTATGTTATCAACCGCCCTTACATTTCCAAATGTCTTTGAAAGATTTTCTAGTTTAATCATATTCCAACACCTCTACCTTTACATTCCCTATATATCCCAACAATCCAATCTGCTCTCCTATGTCTCCCTCTATCAAAGGAATGTGTGTTGCATCTGTTGGTGCCTGGTTGAATGTTGGATCCATTGATACCCATTTCCCACAGAATATTTTAGCCCAGGCGTGATAGTAAAACCTCTTATCTTGATAGCATAAGCCAACCACCATCTTGGTTGGAATCCCAATAGACCTGCAGAGAGCTGTAAATAATATTGTATGCTCATTGCAATCTCCTGTCTTGTTTTTTAAAACCTCAATGGCAGATGGAAGGCTAAATGCTGGCTTTTGGGAAAGGTTAGTATAAACCCATTCCATAATCAAAATTGAGGCTTTATGGCTATTTTTTTCTTTACCCACAATCTCTTTTGCCTTTTCTATAATCCTTTTGTCATTTGCCTGAACAAAGGCTGTCTCTTTTGTGAATTCTTTATATTCCTTGATGGGAAGTATGTAGGGTGTTTCTGGAAAGGTATCCCTCTTTATCACAAGAACCTTTTTATCCATCTTTATCTTAAGATAGGAAACCTTTCTTGGCTCTTTTATTATCCTATTTGATGGAATAGATGAGAGCCTTGATATATCTGGATATGAGAATTTGACCATATCTTCTTTTTTTTCATCCTCCCTCTTTGCTATGAAACCTTGAGGAAGATATACTTTCAATATTTCTCCATCCCTTGTAGCATAAAGCTTTGCTTTAATACTTTGATATGAAATAGCAATGGGATATGTCTCATAAAGCTCATCATCGAACATTATTGTTGTTTTCTTTAAAACCTTAAGGGTTATTCTTTCATTCCCCATTATCCCAAATGGGTCAAAGCTTTTTAAACAATAAACCCTCCCCTCAGAGAGTTCGGGCAATGTGGGAACAAAGCTTGAAATAAAATCCTTCTCTTTGTATTCCATCTTACCTATCAGGTTTCCTCCCGAATAAAGGGAGGCGATTATTTTGTTATTTACCCTCTCTCCCTTTGCTTCTATCTTATATTGCTCTGATGAAAGAAGAGAAGAAAATGAGGAAAGTCTGTATTTATCATCAATTAAAACCTCTGTTGTGATATTGATAGAGCTTCTTTCTCCAAATGCCTTGACAAACAACCTTATTTCATTGGATATGCTGAATCCAACCCTATTGCCTGGAAAGGAATATGCGTCAATATAGCTCTTTGAAAAACCAATCTTTTCATTATCAAGATACATCCCAAGGTATTCCTCCCTGTAAGGGTCTTTCTTCCCAAGAATATCGTAATATGTGAGGCTATGCTCTTTTGAAAGAAACCCTTCCTTTTTTAAAAGAAGGATAATTACAATAAGCCAGGCAATAGCAATTAAAACCTTTATTTTCATAAGATAAATTGTAAAAGCTAAATGGTAAATTGTAAATTATAATAGAAAATGATTGACAAAAAATAGGGATGTGAATATATTTTTACTTCACAATGAACAAGTCCCTTATCATTGTGGAAAGCCCGACAAAGGCAAAGACAATTACAAAATACCTGGAGGGTAAATACAATGTCATTGCCTCAATGGGGCATATCAGAGACCTTCCCGAGAATGAGCTTGGGATAAATATAGCCAAGGGTTTTGAACCAAGGTATATAATCATTAAGGGAAAGGAAAAGACCATCCAGAATATAAAGAAAGCCTCTGAAAATGCAGATTCTATATTCCTTGCACCTGATCCTGATAGGGAGGGAGAGGCAATTGCATACCACCTTGCATCTTTGATAGAAAAACCAGCCTCAAGGCTTATACTACATGAGATAACCAAAGATGCCATAAAAAATGCCCTA
>JBFMED010000063.1:0-3704 GCA_040753475.1 bacterium | reverse complement strand
CTGGAGTCTGGGAGTCTGGAGTCTGGGAGTCTGGAGTCTGGGAGTCTGGAGTCTGGGAGTCTGGAGTCTGGGAGTCTGGAGTCTGGGAGTCTGGAGTCTGGGAGTCTAAAGGTTGGGAATTTCTTAGATAATTTGAAAAACCTTGGATAAGTCGCGATACCTCTTCTGCACTGACATATATATTTTGAAACTCCTCTTCTGAAATATATTTTTCATCAAATGTTACATAGAGATGCGATTGGAGTTCTGCGACTGAAGCATGAGCTATACCAAGAAAATTTATGAATTCTTTATCGGTGCGCCTTGCAAATCCTTCAGCAATATTTGCCATTATTGAGATTGCAGAATTTCTTAATTGGTTTTTTAAACTAAAATCTTTAGTGAAATGTGAATTTTTTGTAATTTTATAAATTTTATTTGTTAATTCTCTTGCCTTCTGCCAAGCCCAAATATCCTCAAATTTCTCAATCTTCCCCTTGACCCTCTGACCCTCTGACCCATTACCTTTTTGAGAATTGGAATCTTCTTCTTCTTCCATAGAGGCCATATTTCTTTCTCTCGTGGATGCGTGTATCCCTTTTAAGAAGACCTGCTTTATTAAGGATGGGTTTTAATTCCTCATTTTTTTTTGCCAATGCCCTTGCAATTCCTTCCCTTATTGCTCCAGCCTGGCCAGATATGCCACCACCTCTAATATTTACAAAACAATCAAATTTTCCAAATGTTTGTGTGGCATAGAATGGTGCGAAGACAAAGGGTTCAAGTGATTTTGCCCTTCCACCAAAATATGTATTAAAATCCCTTTTGTTTATTTCTATCTTCCCTTCACCAGGAATAAGCCTTATCCTTGCTCCTGCCTCCTTTCTCTTTCCACTTGCCTGAACTTGTTCTGTCATCTAACTTCTAATACTTGTGGTTTTTGGGCAAGATGTGGATGAATTCCATCTTTATATACCTTAAGCCTCCTTATCATCCTTCTTCCTATGATATTTTTAGGAAGCATCCCCCAAACTGAAAGCTCAACTATTTTACACGGATTTTTTGCCTTAAGCTCCTTGAAGCTTAATGTCTTAAGACCACCAGGATAGCCTGAATGTTTTCTATATAACTTATCTTTTTCTTTCTTTCCAGAAACCTTAATTTTTTCTGCATTCAAAACAACAACAAAATTTCCATTATCAATATGGGGTGTCCATTCTGGTTTTTGTTTCCCAAGAAGGATACAAGAAGCACTTACTGCCACTTTACCAAGTATCTTATCAGAGGCATCGATAATAAACCAATCCCTTTTTATATCCCCTTTCTTTGCAAAAGATGTTTTCATAATTTCAAAAATTATATTTTAAAGATTAGAAATATGTCAATTAAAATAATTTGGGCATTGGTAAATTTCAAAAAACTTGACGAGATGGGATTTAAGAACATAGAATATTTTTATGAAGAATTTAAAAATAAAGCTTATAAAATCAAGAATTGGAATTACACCAAAGCATAAAAAGACATTGGATAGCCTTGGTTTAAGAAAAATAGGAAGGGAGGTTATAAAGCCAGATAATCCGCAAATTAAAGGGATGATAAGAAATCTTTCCTATTGCTTGGAGGTTAAAGATGCTGAATAAATTAAAGAAACCAGAGGGTTCTTATAAAAAAAGAAAGAGGCTGGGAAGGGGAGAGGCATCAGGACATGGTGGAACATCAACCAAGGGAACAAAGGGTCAGCTGGCAAGGAAGGGAGGGAAACAACCAGGGTTTGAGGGTGGACAAACACCCCTTAAGATGAGGCTTCCCAAGAGGGGTTTTCATAATCCAAATAGACGAGAATATCAGATTGTAAATCTTTCATCCTTAAATAAATTCCCTGAAAATACAGAGATTACAAAGGAATTACTTTATAAAGAAAATCTTATAAAAGATGTAGATAAGCCGGTAAAGATATTGGCGCAGGGAGAAATAAATATCCCCCTTTCCATAAAGGTTGACGCCATATCAACCTCTGCACTTTCAAAGATAGAAAAATCTGGCGGAAAGGTTCTATGAATCCCTTAGAAGGTATTGCCAAACCATTTAAGATATATGAGCTAAGAAAGAGAATCCTCTTTACCCTTGGCTTGCTTGCGGTTTATAGGATTGGCTCATTCATTCCAACTCCAGGTGTAAATGCCTCTGCATTCCAGGCATACTTTCAGGGTTTAAAAGGGAGTATGGCAGGATTAGCAAATCTCTTTACCGGTGGAGCATTGGAGAGGTTTTCCATCTTTGCCTTAGGGATTATGCCATATATTTCAGCCTCTATAATTATGTCCTTGATGGCACACCTTGTCCCATCTTTAGAGAAGATACAAAAGGAGGGAGAGGAAGGAAGGAGAAAGATAAACCAATATACAAGGTATCTCACCGTCCTTATTGCCCTTATTCAAGGCTCTGGAATAAGCATATGGCTTGAAAGCACCCAATACTATGTTCCCATTGTTGTAGCACCTGGCATTGCCTTTAAGGTTATGACCGTTCTTGTTATGACAACGGGTGCCCTTTTTATTATGTGGCTTGGTGAGCAGATAACCGAAAGGGGAATAGGAAATGGTTCATCCATCCTTATCTTTGCCAATATTGTTGCCAGCGTTCCACAGGGTCTTGCCCTTACAATGCAGGGGATTTTTAGTGGAGAGATGAATATACCGGTTGGGGTTATCCTTGTTTTCATTGTTGGATGTATTGTTGCAGGTGTGGTTATTATGATTCAAGGTCATAGAAAGGTAAGTGTCCAATATGCAAAGAGGATGATTGGAAGAAGGATGTATGGAGGTCAAAGCTCATATCTTCCGATGCAGATAAATATGGCAGGCGTTATTCCCATAATATTTGCCTCATCAATCCTTACATTTCCAGCCACCATAGGTGCATTCCTTGGCAGGGGGGGTCTTTTTGATTGGCTTCTTTATATTCCAGCCTGGATAAGGGGAGGGGTTTCAAACCTTCTTTATGTTGCTCTTACCATATTCTTTACATATTTTTATATCTCCATTATCTTTAATCCCAATGAGGTGGCTGATAATTTAAGAAAATCTGGAGGGTTTGTTCCCGGGATTAGGCCAGGAAGACAGACATCAGACTATCTCCATACAATCCTTAATAGGGTAACCTTTGTGGGTGCTGTATTCCTTGGCATTATTGCCATACTTCCAACCATTGCCCTGTCATTCCTCCATGCACCATTTTATTTTGGTGGAACAACCATCTTAATTGTGGTTGGTGTTTGCCTTGATACCTTGCGTCAGGTAGAATCATACCTTATGATGCATCATTATGAGGGATTTCTTAAGAAGGCAAGGATAAGGGGAAGGTTTTAAATGCGGAATTTAGAATGCGGAATTATTAAACTATATTTTGGCAAATCAATGGGAACTCTTGGGAGAATTTGAAAACAAAAATTTACAAAAATAGGGTTCAAGAATACAATGATGTTAAAGAGAATTTACAAAATAACCGCCTGGGTGGTTCTGTTAACCTTTGGGTTTTAGGCATTGGGAGGGAATGTATGGGCACAGGTTCTAAGCAATGACAGAGGACAGAGAGCAGAGGGCAGAGGGCAGACAGCAGCAGAGGAATGGGAGAAGGCAATCTTGTCTTTAGAGGAAAGCCTAGAAGCAAAGACCAAGGGATTTCCTAACCTTTCAGAAAAACAAAATGAATAGGTATATCTATGG
>JBFMED010000062.1:0-2727 GCA_040753475.1 bacterium | reverse complement strand
CCCAGTTTTTTTAAGAAAAACAATCCTAAGATTTTAAAAAGAGACCCTTTTTTGCCAAAATTTTAAGATTTAGCCTAAAAGGCAGGGGGTAAGTTTCAATTTCAAAAGGTTTGCAAATTTGCTCATAAGTTTAGTAAAATAAACAGGTGAATATTGTAGTTTTAGGTTCAACAGGTTCAATTGGGGGGTGTTCTCTTCGTGTTATCCAGGCTTTAGGTTTTAAGCTTCTTGGAATATCAGGTGGAAAGAATATTTCCCTCCTTGAGGCAGAAGCAAGAAAGTATTTGCCCCCTGTTGTTGCAATTGCTGACGAAAAGAAATTTGGGGAGCTTAAAGATAGATTAAGGGATTTGCCCTGTAAGGTTCTGGGTGGAGAGGAGGGAATCCTTGAGCTTGCAAGCCTTAAAGGGGCTGATCGGGTGATTATAGCTATATCTGGTGCAGCATCTTTGCTTCCGACCCTTTATGCTATAAAAGCTGGGAAAAATGTCTGCCTTGCCTCAAAGGAGGCTTTTGTTTTGGCAGGTGAGATTTTAAAAAATGAGGCGAAGGAAAGGAATGTTTCAATAATTCCCATTGATTCTGAACATTCTGCCATATTCCAATGTATTTCAGGAAAGGAAAAGCCTGAGAGAATAATCCTTACCGCATCGGGTGGCCCATTTCTCAATAGAGAGACCCTGAATGATATTACACCAGAAGAGGCTTTGGCTCATCCCATATGGATGATGGGAAGGAGGATAAGCA
The DNA here is from genome assembly GCA_040753475.1 of bacterium. Taxonomy (GTDB): domain Bacteria; phylum UBA9089; class UBA9088; order UBA9088; family UBA9088; genus JBFLYE01. The sequence goes on along the minus strand of JBFMED010000062.1, from coordinate 1,980 downwards.
TTGATTCTTCTACACTAATGAATAAGGCATTTGAAATAATTGAGGCATCACATTTATTTGATATAGATATTGAAAAAATAGATGTTGTAATACACCCTGAATCCATTGTTCATTCTATGGTTGAGTTCTCTGATGGCTCTGTTTTGGCACAAATGTCTGTTCCAGATATGAGCCTTCCCATAGCCTATAGCCTTACATTTCCAAAGAGGTTAAAGAGAATGGCGCCTTCCCTTGATCTTTCCAAGATAGGCTCACTTACATTTAAAAAGCCAGATTTGGAAAGGTTTCCATCCATTACATATGGTTATAATGCAAGAAAAATTGGAGGAACAATGCCAGCTGTCTTAAATGCCGCAGATGAGGTTTGTGTAAGTGATTTTTTAGAAAAGAAGATTTCATTTAATGAAATCTTTAAGGGGGTTAAAAAAGCAATGTCTGCTCATAAGCCCAAAACGAACCCAACCATTGAGGAAATTTTGGAAGCAGATGCCTGGGCAAGAAATTATGTAAAATGTTTACATCGATAATAGGAGCAATTTTTGTTTTATCCTTTTGTATCTTTGTCCATGAGCTTGGACATTTTATTGCTGCAATTATCGCCAAGATAAAGGTAAAAAAATTCTCTATTGGCTTTGGGAAAAAATTGCTTGGCTTTAAGAGGAATGATTGCGAATACCAGATAGCCCTTATCCCATTTGGTGGATATGTTAAGATGGAGGGAGAATCTCCTAATGAAAGAACAGGGAAGGAAGATGAATTTTATTCAAAACCCATTTCTGCCAGGATATTTGTCGTCCTAAGTGGTGTTTTTATGAACCTTTTCTTTGGTTGGCTTTTGTATATCACCATATTTACCTTTGGTTCTCCCTCAATTCTGCCCATTGTGGGAGGAGTAATTAAGGGTTCTCCTGCACAAAAAGGGGGAATAATAAAAGGCGATACAATTGTAAAAATAGAGAATACACATATTGATGAATGGAATGATGTGGTAAAAAAGATTGCAATAAATCCAAATAAAACATATGAATTTGAGATTATGAGAGATGGTAAGGTAATAAAGAAAAATATTACCATAGAAGCTATGGATGGAGGGATGGGCTATATTGGGATTTCGCCCTGGCTTGCCCCAAGAATAGGGGGTTTTCTTAAAGGATTTCCGGGGGAAAAATCAGCTCTTTTAAAGGGTGATTTAATAAAAGAGATAAATAAAAAGGAAATCTTTGCTTGGGAAGATGTGGTTGATATAATCTATAAAAATCCCGGTGTTCCTTGTTCTTTAAAGGTAGAGAGGGGAAATAAAATTTTTTCTTTAACCATTGTCCCAATACAGAAGCTAATTGGCACGCAAACCATTGGTATGATAGGGATTACACCCTCATTTTATACAACAAAAAGATACAATCCCATTATTGCATCTTGCAAGGCATCCTCTGAGGTATATGACCTTATTGTCTTAAACATTGTTGGGATATATAAAATGATAAGGGGCGATATATCACCAAAAATGGTATCAGGTCCGATTGGAATCCTTCAAATAGCTTGCAAAACAGCCCATGAGGGATTTGTCCATCTTTTAAGATTTACAGCTTTAATGAGCGTCTGCCTTGTTATTGTCAATCTTCTTCCTATTCCAATAGCAGATGGTGGTCTGGTTTTATTCTTTATTATTGAGGGAATAAGGAGAAAGCCATTTTCAGAAACATTTTACGAGAGGGCAAATCAGGTCGGTTTTGGAATAATCATTTTAATCCTTTTCTTTGCATCGATGAATGATATAACAAGAATATTTGAGGGGTTTAAGTAATGCACCCGGTTTTGTTTAAGATAGGTCCACTTACCCTCTATACATATGGGCTTTTTTTGGCAATTGCCTTTATGGTTGGATTTTGGCTTGCTGAAAGGAGGGCTCTTGATTTAAAGAGGCATATCTCAAACATTGTTGTTTTAATTTTTGTCTCGGGTATAATTGGTGCAAGGCTA
>JBFMED010000061.1:0-3476 GCA_040753475.1 bacterium | reverse complement strand
GCTCAAGTGGATTTTGATTTTTCATTTCAACGGTAAGAAGCTTTAGAAAATCATCCCTTCCAAGCCCCATCTTATGGATTGCCAAACTTCCTGTTGAACTGATGCCAGAAACTGTGTTCATATTACCAGAAACTGTGTTCATATTACTTTATTTTATAATATCGGCATTTTTTTAAAAAAACTTTAGGATTTTTTTATTCTTGAAATTATCTTGATTTTATGGGATAATTTTCTTATGCAAATTACAGGGAAAACAAAGGTTGTTGGACTTATGGGATGGCCTGTTAAACATACATTTTCTCCGATAATGCATAATGCTTGCTTTTCACAGCTTAATATGGATTGGGTATATTTGCCATTTGAGGTAAAGCCAAAAGGTCTTAAAAATGCAATTTTTGGTCTTTCTGCCTTGGGTATTGTTGGCGTTAATGTAACAATACCACATAAGATTGAAGCAATGAAATACCTTACCGAAATAGACGAGAGGGCAAAAAAAATTGGTGCGGTAAATACCATATTATTCAAGGAGGATGAAAAGCTTGGATTTAATACAGATGGAGAGGGATTTGTTAAATCCCTTAAGGATGCAGGGTTTGAACCCAAGGGAAAAAATGTCTTGCTTATAGGATGTGGTGGTGCAGGCAGGGCAATTGCCGTATCATTAGCATATGAGGGGGTAAAAACCTTGTCTCTCTTTGATATACAAGAGGAAAGAAAAAATGAGCTTTGTGGCTTGATTAAGGATAATTGTTGCGTCCAAACCTTTAATGGGGAAATAGAGTCTTATGATCTAATCATAAATGCAACACCTTTGGGGATGAAGGAGAATGACCCACTTCCACTTGATGTTTCATCTATCCATTCCAAGCAGATTGTTTATGATATTATTTATAATCCACCAAAAACAAGGCTTTTAATTGAGGCAGAAAAGAGGGGAGCAAGGATTATAAATGGGGTTGAGATGCTTATCCATCAAGGGGCATTATCATTTGAAATCTGGACAGGGGTTTATCCTCGGGTTGAGGTAATGAGAAGGGTTATAAGTCAGGGGTCAGGGGTCAGGGGTCAGGAGTCAGGGGTCAGGGGTCAGGGGTCAGGAGTCAGGGGTCAGGGGTCAGGGGTCAGGGGTCAGGGGTCAGGGGTCAAAATGAGGTTATGTTAGAGATAAAATTTATCAGGGAAAATATTGAGACTGTAAAGGAGGCATTAAACAAGAGGGGGTATTCCTTTGATTTCCTTTCTTCCTTTGAAGAAAAGGAGAAAGAAAGAAGGTTTTTTATTCAACAAATTGATGAGGCAAGAAGGGAAAGAAATCTAATTCAGGAGAGGATAAACAAGGGAGAAAAAAACCTGATTGAAGAGACAAAGGCTTTGTCTTCTAAAATAAAAGAGCTTGAGGGAAAGATAAGAGAAATAGAAGAAGGGCTGGATAAGGTCTTATATTTTATCCCAAACATTCCCCATTCCTCGGTTCCTTTTGGAAAGGGACCAGATGATAACAAAGAGATAAGAAGATGGGGAGAAATAAGGGAATTTTCCTTCCCTCCAAAGCCACACTGGGAGATAGGAGAGAATCTTGGGATATTAGACCAAAAGAGAGCCAGTAAGTTATCGGGCTCAAGGTTTTCCCTTTATATTGATAAAGGTGCAAGGCTTGAAAGGGCTCTTATCAACTTTATGCTTGACCTGCATACAAAAGAGCACGGCTATAAAGAGGTCTTGCCACCATTCCTGGTTTCTTCAAAAACAATGAGAGGAACAGGACAGCTTCCAAAATTTGCTGAGGATTTATTTAAGTGTGAAGCCTCTGACCTCTGGCTTATCCCAACTGCTGAGGTTCCCCTTACAAACATACATTCTGATGAGGTCCTGGAGGAAGAAAAACTTCCCATTTTATATACTGCCTACACACCCTGTTTTAGAAAGGAGGCTGGCTCTTATGGTAAAGAAACAAAGGGCTTGATAAGACAGCACCAATTTAATAAAATAGAGCTTGTAAGGATAACAAAACCAGAGGATTCATATGACCAGCTTGAGATGCTTACCGAAGATGCAAGTGAGGTTTTAAAAAGGCTGGAATTGCCCTATCGCATTGTTGCCTTATGCACAGGAGACCTTGGATTTTCCGCCTCTAAAACATACGATATTGAGGTATGGATGCCAGGAATGGGAAGATATGTAGAAATATCCTCATGCTCTAATTTTACCGATTTCCAGGCAAGAAGATGCAATATAAAGTATAGACCAGACCCCAGACCCCAGACCCCAGACCCCAGACTCTCAAGGTATGTGCATACATTGAATGGCTCGGGATTGGCGGTGGGAAGAACCTGCGCGGCAATTTTGGAAAATTATCAAACCGAAGATGGAGGGGTAATTATCCCAGAGGTTTTAAGAAAATACATCGGGGAGGAAAAGATATGAAAGAAAGTCAAAAGTCAAAAGTCAAAAGTCAAAATTAAGGTAAGGATTTATAAGATGCTAAAATCATTTGCTTATATAGAGGAAAGAATAGATTATGAGATAAAAAGGGAGGATATCCCTCTCTATCTTTTAAGGGCTAATCTTTTATGGTTGGATATGGAAGACCCCAATGAGCAAGATATTGATATTCTGGAGGATGTCTTTAAATTCCATGAGCTATCCATTGAGGATTGTATATTCCCCCAAAATCAGCCAAAGATTGATGAGTTTGATGATTATCTCTTTATCGTTGTCCATGCATTGGTGAATTCTGAAATTGAAAGGATAAGCATATTTGTGGGAAAAAACTATGTGGTCTCAGTTCACGAAAGGCCAATCCCTGCTTTATCTGAACTTATAGGCACAATAAAGAAGAAGGAAGAGCTTCTTAAGAATAGTTCCTGCTTCCTTCTCCATTCCATCCTTGATAGAATAGTAGATAGCTTCCTTCTCATTACTGAAAGGATTGATGCTGAGATTGATCAGGCAGAGGAAGAGGCTATGCTTAATCCCTCCCGGAATGCCATAAGCCGGCTCTTTGATATCAAAAAGAAGATTTTGTCGCTTAGAAGAACAATCCTTCCCCAGCAGTCAGTTATCAACACCATTATTAGAAAACCATTTCCCATCATAAAGGAAGAAACTATCCCCTATTTTAAGGATATAGGTGACCATATTATCCAAGTAAATACAACCCTTGACACCTATAGGGATATTCTAACCCATATCCTTGAGGTATGCTCTTCAAACTTAGAATCCCATCTTTCTGAAGTATTAAAGGTTCTTACTGTAATCGCTACATTGGCTATGCCATTTTTAATGATTACAAGCTACTATGGAATGAATCTAGCCCTTCCTGAGTTTAAATGGGGGATAAAGGGAGTGGCATTTGTCTTTGGGATTGCCATAGCCTCTACCCTTGCCGTATTTATCTATTTTAGGAAAAAGCGCCTGCTATGAAGAAAATAATTATAGGAATAGCCCTTATTTCTCTCTCGCTTTTGTTAGCAATT
>JBFMED010000060.1:0-5023 GCA_040753475.1 bacterium | reverse complement strand
ATTGTAAAACCATTCTTGTCCTTACCGGATATGGAAAAAAGATGCTAGAGGAAAAAGAAAATTGGCATTGTAAGCCCGATTTTATTGCCAATAATCTTCATCAGGCGATAAATTTAATTTTATCTTGTGATAAAAAACCTTGACAAAAAAATAGGCAATTTTTATACTCTTTATTATTTTATAGGGAGGTTTAAAGATGAAGAGATTTTTTTTAATTGCCCTTTTGGGGTTACCTTTCGTAGGATATGGGGTTGTGGTAAAGAGGGGTGATACCCTCTGGGGTCTATGCAAGAAGCACCTTGGAAATCCTTTCCTCTGGCCAAAGATAGGGGAGTATAATAAATTAAAGAATCCCCATCTTATCTTTCCAAAACAAATAATTGAGTTTCCAGGCAAAGATGAAATAAGAGAGGGTATAGAGCTTGAGGATGGCGAGGTTATGGATGTATCGGGTTATGCCGCAGTTGCAAAAAAGAGGCTGGAAGTAGGGGATAAAATAAGAACAAATGAGACCTTAAAAACACAAGCAAATACAAGGATTGAGGTTTTGTTCCCATCTGGAGACCTTATTTCTGTTAAGGATGAGACAAGTGTAAAATTTGAAGGAAGGGACAAGGAAACGGGTGCTCTTTTAATTGGGCTTATCCAGGGAAAAATAAAGGTTACACCAGGAAAAAAAATAAGGGTAATCACAATGGATGGATTTGTTGATATAAGTGAAGGAGAGGTTTTTATAGATAGGGGAAATCTAACAAGGATTTCTGTATTTGAAGGAGAAGCCTATGTAAGTGCCTATGGAAAAAGGGTGCTTACCTCAGCTGGTTATGGAACAATAATTACAGAAAAGGGTCCTATTAACCCTGTTCTTCTTCCAGCATCTCCAAAGGTTCTCTTTCCTCTGCAAAATTCAATAACAGGAAATATGAGGCCAAAGATTAAATGGGAGAAAGATGCAGCAAGCTATCTTGTTGAAATAGCATCTGATATAGCATTCATTCACCCACAATTTAATGTATTATCAAGGGAATCTGAAACTATGTCAGATCCATTAAGAGAAGGAAGCTATTACCTTCATATATCAGGGATTGATAATAATGGTCTCCAGGGAAAGCCAAGCGATATAACAAGATTTGCTATAGAAAGAAGGATTGGCCTTAAGTATGAGGTTGTTCCTCTATTTTCTAATCTTCCAACCAGGCTCTATACCGAGGACAATAAGAATTATATCTCCTCAAATGCACTTATTTACCTCCTTCCCATTGAGGAAGACAATTCTATCTCTAAGGTGTTGGTAAAGATTGACTCCTCACCTTATTTTTCATACAAGGAGCCTTTGAGATTAAAAGAGGGGGCAAGAACAATAACCTATAAGGCTATTGATATGTTGCAAGAAGGGGGTGAGGAAATAGCTATTTCATTTATGGTTGATGGAAACCCACCCTGCGGCGAATTAAAGACAAGCTATCCTATTAAAGATGGCTGTTTAACCCAAGATGCAACCTGCACCATTACAGGCTCTGATACAACATCTGGTTTATCAAGAATTCAGGTAATGGTAAATAATGAAATAAAGGAATATTTAAAGAGGGCAGAATTTAATCTACAGCTTGAAGGCCCTTATAAAATAATTTACAGGTTTGAGGACAATGTGGGAAATATGTCTTCTGAAAATAGCCTCTCCTTTATCCTTGACAAGAATCCGCCAATTGTTTCATTTTTCACAGACCCAAAGATGGCTGTATATAACAAAAATTACTTCCTTCCAGGGGAGAATAAAATAATATTCCAAGCAGAAGATAGCCCAGCAGGCGTTTCCAACATCCTTTATAGCGTTGATTCTGAAAATCTTTCTCCCTATACAGAGGCATTTACCATAAAGGAAGAGGGTCTCCATATTATTAGATATAAGGCAGTTGATAAAACAGGGAATGAAAGTCAAGTTTCTTTATTTTCTGTATGGATAGAGCCCCTTATGTATGAGAAATACAAGTGAAGCCCTTATAGGGCTGAATATGATAAGGGGAATACCCTCTTACAAGCTTAACCTTCTATTAAAAAATTTAGCTGACCCTTTTTCTGCTTCCTATTCTAGCCTTAAAGAAATTATTGAAGAAGAATGGGCAGATCTTATATGCAAAGAGAGAAAAAAGATAGACATAAAAAAGGAGATAAAGCTTGCAAAGGAGAACGGGATAAGGATTATTGTAGTAGAAGACGAGGAATATCCAGAAAGCCTTAAGCTAATCTCTGACCCTCCGATTGTTTTATACATCAAAGGAAAGATTATTCCAGATGACAAGCTTTCCATTGCCATTGTTGGCTCAAGGCATTCATCAAGCTATGGGAGGAATGTTTGCGAGATGCTAGGAAGGGAGCTTTCCAAACTAGGCTTTACCATTGTATCGGGAATGGCAAGGGGTATAGACACAATTGCACACAGGGCTTGTTTAGAAGCAAAGGGAAGAACAATTGCTGTTTTAGGCTCTGGGCTTTTGAATGTCTATCCAAGCGAAAATAAACCTTTATTTGAAAAGATTTGTGAAAACGGTGCGGTTATCTCAGAATTTCCTTTAGATACTCCACCCTTTAAGGATAATTTCCCAAGAAGAAATAGGATAATTGCAGGGCTTTCTTTGGGATGCGTTGTGGTTGAAGCAAAGGAAAGGAGTGGTGCCTTAATCACAGCAAGGCTTGCAATGGAAAGCGGAAGGGAGGTTTTTGCTGTTCCTGGTGAGATTACAAAAGAAACAAGCAAGGGAACGAATAAGCTTATTAAAGAGGGAGTAAAGCCTGTGTGTGATGTTCTTGACATTATTGAGGAATTAGGCCATATTGTTGAGATAAAATGAGTGCAAAATTTTTTAAAAAACCCTAAAATGAATTTAAGATGTAAGATTTAAGATGTAAGATTTTAATCATAAATCCAAAAATGTTAAATAAATCATAAATCTTAAATCATAAATCTTAAATTTCCATAATGTGATAGTAGACGATTTATGGCAGAAAGATATGCCTTAGCTGAGGCAACAATTATGTCTGTATCTGCTCCATAACCCCTTGTTATCCTTCCTTCTTCCTCAAGGGAGACCATAACCTCTCCTAGGGCATCTGTTCCACCCGTAATCGCCTTTACCTCATATTTCAAAAGATTGCTTTTTGTCTTGGTTAATTCCTGGATTGCTTTATATGTTGCATCAACAGGCCCATCTCCGTAGCTTGTTTTTTCAATAATTTTATCTTTAAATTTAAGCGATACATTAGCACTAGGCTTTTGCTTTGTTCCACTTATAACAGAAAGCTCAAAAAGGCTGTAAGTTTCTGGTATTTGTGTTTTTTCTTCTTCTATCAATGCCTCTATATCTTCATTAAATATCTCTTTCTTTTGGTCAGCAAGGCTTTTAAAGCGTTTGAATGCATTATTAAGCTCTTCGTCAGAAAGGATGTAGCCCATTTCCTTAAGCCTTGTTTTAAAGGCATGCCTTCCTGAGTGTTTACCAAGGACGAATTTTGTTTGAGAAAGCCCTACATTTTGGGGTTTGATGATTTCATAGGTCAATTTCTCCTTCAATAGTCCATCCTGATGGATTCCAGATTCATGGGCAAATGCATTAGCTCCAACAATTGCCTTATTTGGTTGAACAGATATTCCCGTTATCTTTGTTAAAAGCCTGCTTGTTCGCATTATCTCCTCTGTCCTTATTTTTGTATCAAGATTGAAGATATCTTGCCTTGTTTTTAGGGTCATTACTACTTCCTCAAGGCTGCAATTGCCTGCACGCTCTCCAATGCCATTTATTGTGCATTCAACCTGCCTTGCTCCATTTAACACTGCCAATAAAGAATTAGCCGTAGCAAGCCCGAGGTCATTGTGGCAATGAACAGAGATTATCGCCCTATTTTTTACCCTCTCTGTGATTGTTTTTATCATTTTTCCAAATTCAGTTGGAATGCTATATCCAACCGTATCGGGTATATTGATTGTTCCAGCCCCTGCACTTATAGTCGCCTCAATAACCTCACAGAGATAGCCAATATCTGTTCTCGTTGCATCCATCGGTGAAAATTCAACATCATCAGAGAGGCTTTTTGCAAGCTTTACCATTTCTACTGACCTCTTTAAAGCCTCTTCCTTGCTTATGCGATATTGATACTTAAGGTGTATGTCGGATGTAGAATGAAAGGTATGAATCCTTCTTTTTTCTGCATCCTTTATTGATTCGTAAGCCCTTTTTATATCCTCCTCCTTTGCCCTGGCAAGGCTGCATATGGTTGGACCTTTTACCTCATTGCTAATAGTCCTTATTGCCTCGAAATCACCCTCTGAAGCTATAGCAAACCCTGCTTCAATAATATCAACACCAAGCTTGGCAAGCTGTTTTGCAAAGACTAGCTTTTCGGAGGTATTCATTGATGCACCTGGTGATTGCTCGCCATCCCGCAAGGTTGTATCAAAGATATAAACCCTATCCATAATTAAATTATAAAAATGGATGACAGGGAAGTCAATTGGTTGGTAAAATTCTAAAATGATTGTTATAACAGGTGGTGCAGGGTTTATTGGAAGCTCTATAATTTCTGAGTTAAACAGAAGAAAAGAGAGGGATATTATTGTGGTTGATGAGAGAGAAAATAGAGCTCGTAAAAATTTAGAAGGGCTTATATTTTCTTCCTATATTGACAAGGATGAATTTATTAAAAACCTAAAAAGCTTTAATACCCCTTGTATAATCCACCTTGGGGCAATATCTGATACAACCTGCGCTGATAGGGATTTGCTCATTAAAAATAATTTTGAATGGACAAAGGCTTTGGCAAGATTTTCTATTAAAAATAATATAAGATTTATATATGCCTCATCAGCTGCTACATATGGCGATGGAAAAAATGGATTTTTGGATAGCGAGGACAACATTAAAAGCCTTAAGCCATTAAATCTATATGGCTATTCAAAGCATCTATTTGACCTATGGGCATTAGAAAATGGGCTGTTGGATAAGATTGTTGGGCTTAAATATTTTAATGT
>JBFMED010000059.1:0-2315 GCA_040753475.1 bacterium | reverse complement strand
ATAAACATAAGGTACGTGTTTAGCTACCCTATAGCTAGGCACAAAGGGGCAAAGGGACGTAAACAGGCACAAAGGAACAAAGGGACAAAGGCACAAAGAAAGCAAGTAACAAATAAACTCTGTGCCTTTGTGCCTTAAGTGCCTTAAGTGCCTATTTCCCATTTTATTCTCACCTAGCTAAACACATACAACATAAGCTCCTTCAGAGGTTTTTTTTTAAAAAAATTGACAATTGCAGGATTTTTTGATAAATTAAGAAGGTGAATGGCAGAAATAGTCTTAATGGCCTATGGGAAAAAAATAAGTATATTATCGGACCCCTTACATTGATTGGAATAACAAAGAGGGTAATCGAAAGGCTGGAAGACAAATACCCAACTCTTAAGGAGCTTAAAATAGACAATAATGGCTTTGATTTTAAGGGGCTTAAAGAGAGCGAAAAAGAGCTTGAAGCCCTCTATGAGAACATAAATAATGTTCTCAAAGAGCTTATACCTTTAAAATAAAATGGAATCAGCATTATATCTTGAGGAGCTATATAAAATCTCAGAGCAGATGGGTTCTGGCCTTGAGGTAGAAGGGCTTGTTGAGCTTATTATGGAGGGAAGCATAAAGGTCTCCTCTGCAGATGAAGGCTCTTTAATGCTCCTTGATGAACCAAGCCAGACCTTAAGGATAATGGTTGCAAAGGGCTTATCTAAAGAGACAAAGGAATCTGTTGTGATTAGCCTTGGTCAGCCAATAGCTGGGGTAGTAGCTAGGGATGGAAAACCCCTTCTTCTTACAGAGGAGCTTAAGGAGGAAAAATTTTCTAATGTTCACCATGAGGGAAGGAGGATAAAATCAGCTATATCCTTACCTTTAAAGATAAAGGATAAAATTATTGGTGTTCTTAACCTAAATATTACAAAGTCTGATAGGGTGTTTTCAGAAGAGGATATTCAGCCTTTATCAATCTTTGCAACACAGGCTGCAATTGCCATTGAAAATGCAAGGCTATATAAGACAACAACCAAAAGGACAGAGGAGCTTCTTATCCTAAACAGGGCTGGAAAGATTCTTTCAGCAACATTTCAGGAGGAAGAGGTTTTGAATACAATGGTAAATACAATTTTAGAGATAATAGAATTTGATGTCTCTGCCTCATTCCTTTTTAATGAAGATTATAGCATATTAACCATTACATCATTTGAGCAACAAGAAGAGAGGGTAATTGAGACTATAAAGGATAAGCTTACAACCCTTCTTTCTGACTTAACCACCTGGGATTTTAAAAAGAATATAGTGGTAAAGACAAAAATAAGGGAAGGACCAGGTTTATTAGACTATGAGCAAAAAGAGCTTCAATCACACCTCCTTTTTCCCCTTGTGGCAAAAGAGGAGGTAATCGGTGCGGTTTCTATCCATAGCTTTAAGCTAAATTTCTTTAAAGAGGAGCACCTTCATACCCTATCTATCCTTGCGCCGCAAGTTGCCATTGCTATTGAGAATGCAAGGATATACCAGGAGATGCAGAACCTTTATACAGAGACAATAAAGGCATTAGCCGCAGAGATTGAAACAAGAAATCCATATACATTGGGTCATTCAGAGAGAGTAACCGATTATAGTGTAATGGTTGCCAAGAATCTAGATCTTCCCTCATCCAAGATTGAGCTTATTAAATATGCAGGTCTTCTCCATGACCTTGGAAAGATAGGTATCTCAGACAATGTCCTTCTTAAGCCTGGAAAGTTAACCGAGGAGGAGTTTGCTGAGATAAAATCCCATCCATTAAAGAGTGAGTCAATCATCAAGCTTATAACATTTTTAAAGGAGGCCTTACCCATTGTTAGGCACCACCATGAGCATTATGATGGAAAGGGCTATCCTGATGGTCTATCTTATGAGAAAATCCCCCTTGAATCAAGAATCCTTGCTGTAGCTGATGCATTTGATGCTATGACATCAGATAGGCCATATAGAAGTGCGATGAGCAAGGAGGACGCAATAGGGGTTCTAAAGAAATGCTCGGGAACCCAATTTGACCCAAAGGTAGTTGAGATATTTATTTCTTTAATTGAAAATGAGGGATAACTTTTAATTGACAGGGGTTAGGTTTTTAAGATAAAATTTATTTTATGTTTAGTGGATTAGGACCAACCGAGTTAATTATAATTCTTATCATAGCCCTAGTGATCTTTGGAGCAGGAAGGCTTGCGGGAATTGGTGGTGCACTTGGTCACGCAATAAGGGATTTTAAAAAAGCCTTATCAGGGGTTGACGAGGAGATAAAGAAGGTAGATAAGGAAGTAAAAAGCGAAATAAAAGAAGAA
>JBFMED010000058.1:0-4281 GCA_040753475.1 bacterium | reverse complement strand
AATTGGAATAATTTCAGGAATATATGCAATTTTTCAATATCAAGGAATGGATTTTTTCTTTCCCGAAAGGGAAGGGGGTGGAAGGGTCATTTCCTTTATGGGAAACCCTATCTTTGCTGCTACCTATCTGGTTATGTCATTCTTTATCACCCTATGTCTTTATTTTCATTATCAAGGTATTGTTTCCTGGTTTTTCCTTGTAGCTTCATCCATAATTTACATCGCATCATTTATGGCACAAAGCAGGGGTCCATTTTTGGGCTTTATTTTTTCATACCTTGTCTTCTGTTTTACATTTCTATTTTTAAGAAAAAATAATAAAAAATTCTTAATAAGCCTCATAATTGTTGCAATAATAACCATTATTTCAAATTTTTCTTTTAATTCAATCATCGGAAGGTTTTTTGGAGAGATTACTAGGCTAGAAAATGCCCAGATTGAAATAAAGGGCTCTGCGGGAGTAAGGCTTGCTATCTGGAGGGATGTTTTAAGGAATGTTTTAAAAAAGCCATTATTTGGAACAGGTCCAGATACAATGCCAATTTCATACCCAAAATATAGAACACTTGATACGGTAAGAAAAGTAGGGGTATATGCTACAGCTGAAAGCACACACAATGAGTTTCTGGATATTCTAGCAACAAGTGGTATATTAGGATTATTTACCTATCTTTGGATTATTTTTGTCTTTGTTTTTCTTTCTATCAAGGCATTGCTTACATTTCAAGATAAATGGCTCATCGCTGGAATTAGCTTATCCTGGCTTTCTTATATTGCCTCAAATCAATTTGCCTTTGGTGTTCATTCAACATCTTTATTATTTTGGGTTTTAACCGGCTCAGTTGCCATTTTTTACAAACCAAAACAACAAAAGAAGCCTTTTTTAAAGAGGATTCCTCAAAGCAAGATTTTCTTTGTTTTTTTAATATCCATAATTACAATGATTTTTCTTTTCTTTCTTAGCAAGCCATATCGGGCAGATATGCTATATAGGGTTGTATATGATATAAGGGATAAAAAGCCTTTGGAGGATGTAATTAAGGCAGCTCTGGATGTTTTAAGGGTATATCCCTATGATGTCCAATACCTTCAAGAGCTAAACAGCCTCTATCTTACAGCAGCTCAAAGTGGAAAGGATACAAAAATTATGCTTTCAAAGACAAGGGATATAGCAAAGAAGCTTATTTTTGTAAATCCAAATTCTGATATAGGATACACGGTGCTTGCCATATCCTATTACCTTGAGGGAGGGCAGATGGATAGGGTGATTGAAAATTACAAAAAGGCAATTGAGCTAAACCCATATTCCGTGGATAGCCATTGCAACCTTGGCCAAACATACCAAAGGGAGGGGATGTTCAAAGAGGCAAAGATAGAGTATAAAAAAGCCCTTGAAGCAGACCCTGAATGTGAAAGGGCTATTTCTGGGTTGAAAAGCTTGGAAGCAAAAAATCTCTAAACTTGTATGTATAGTTTATACCAAAACAAAGATATCGTGCATCTTTCCTAAAATGAGCTGAATACATAGGAACTTCTGAACTTCTGAACTTCCTAATAAAGCCTTTCTTTCATACAAAATGGATCAGCACCCATATAGTCAAGGCTATAGGAATATGACCTTGCCCTGCATCCTCCGCAGGATTTTTTATAATCGCATATTCCACATCTGCCTTTATATTTCATAAGCCTTAATTCCTTAAATATCAAAGAATCCCTCCAGAGCTTATTAAATGACACCTCCCTTATATTTCCTATCCTAATTGGAAGATATGGGCAGGGATGGACATCACCGCTAGGAAGAATACAACAATAGCTTATTCCTGCAAGGCATCCTCTGGTATATTTTGAAGGGTTATAAAGCATAAATTGAGGGGCGCAAACAGGCTTAATCTCTATATTTGTTGTTTTCTGCTTTTCCAATATTCTTTTTAAAACATCTCTATACCTTGTTATATCCTCATCCAGCATCTCTGCCCTTCCTGTTTTTACAAGAAAAAATATATGAATTGCTAATGCACCAAGGCTCTTTGAAAAATCTATAATTTCCTCTATTTCTCTGTAATTAAATTCCATTATGGTTGTATGAATTTGAAAGGGAAGTTCGAGATCTTTGCAATTTCTTATTCCATCCATTGTCTTTTTATACGCCCAAGGTTTTCCCCTGAATTCATTATGTAATTTTTCTGATGTAGAATCAAGGCTTATTCCTATCCTTGAAAGCCCAGAATCTTTTAGCCTTGAGGCAGCAGGTCTTGTAAGCAATGTCCCATTTGTTCCCATTGTCATTATAAGACCAAGCTTACATCCATATTCAATAAGACGATAAACATCCTTCCTTAAAATAGGCTCACCACCCGAGAGGATAACCATTTTAAAGCCAGCCTCTTTTATCCCTGAAAGAAGATGACATCCCTCCTCAAAGGAAAGCTCATTTGGCTCTTTTTCTCCTGCATCCCTGTAGCAATGCCTACAGGAGAGATTGCATTCCCTTGTTATATTCCATGAGACCAGCATATAGCCTAGTATACTAAATAAAGCCGAAATTCAAAAGCTTGATTTTTATCTACCAAAAACATACACTTTAATACTATGGAAATTTAAGATTTATGATTTAAGATTTATGATTTAAAAACAATTACATCTTGAAAATCTAAAATCATAAATCTAAAATCTTAAATCATTTTATTCATCCTGTTTTTATATCAGGAAAATATAAAGAAAAACTTTAAATATCTTATTCTATTTTCTTTTATTCTTGGGATTTCTTTTACAAACCATAATCTAATGGCAACCATTATTCCAGGGGTTATTCTCTTTTTCCTCATCATTAACAGAGCTATCTTTAAAATAGATAGAATTTCTTATCTTTTTCTCTTTTTTCTGCTTGGGCTTTCTGTTTTTCTTTACCTTCCCATAAGGGCATTCCAGAACCCTATCTTGTTTTTTCAGTCTTAATTCCATTTCTTGCATCTCTTTAAGTATCTTACAATCTTTACATATTTCTCTGTCTTCCACATCTTATTTATCGGCATTTTTACGAAAAAGATTGAGAAAAATTTAACATATTCCTATAATAGAGGCTGAATAGTTACTTACTTTTTAGTATAATTTTTAAAAATACTTGATTTTTTGCTATGTATATGTTATTATGTATATGAAATGAATAGAACAACCATATTATTACCTGAAAAGCTTAAATGGGATGCTAACCTAAAAGCAAGGGGCTTAGGTCTTTCCCTCGGAGAATTTATTAGAACATCCCTTGAGCAAGCGCTAAAAAAAAGATTTTTCCAACCTAAAAAATGATCCCTTTGTTAAGGATAGTAAATTCTATTCCAAAAACATTGAAAGGGATTTAAGCTTAAAGCATGATAATTACATTTATGGGGAGGCAGAATGATATTTGTAGATACCAGCGCATTTATTGCCCGATTTTAAATACCTCTTTGGTATGGAGACAATATAATGGATTGGCTTAAAATTCTAATTGATTATGGAATAATTGGATTGCTTTTATTTCTTAGCATTGTCTCTGTTGCCATTGCGATTGAAAGGTTTCTTGTTTTAAGAAATATAAAGATAGACCAATTCCCTGAGAAAAAGCAACTTGAGATAGAGCTTACCAAAAAGCTTCATATCATTGCGATTATCGGAGCAAATGCTCCCTATATTGGGCTTTTGGGAACAGTGCTGGGAATAATGCTTACCTTTTATTCTTTGGGAAAAAAAGGGTTTATGGATACTTCGGGGATAATGGTGGGTCTTGCTTTGGCCTTAAAGGCAACCGCAATTGGGCTTTTGGTGGCAATTCCCTCCATTGTCTTTTACAACCTTCTTTTAAGAAGGATAGAGGTCCTCCTTGCCCAATGGGAAACAAGGAATGCGAAATGATAGAAGTTATTTACCCCGTTAGAATGCCCCGCTTGCTCCGTTAGATAACCTTGTATCTAACGGGGTGAAGAAACAGGGGGATGGAATTTAGAATATTATCCTCTTTTTTCACACCGGCGTATAATGCTTTGGTGTGAAATTCTAACGGGGTTTACTTGACTAAACCCTTTATTTGTAGGATAATTTAGACAACCTAAACTTGCCTTACAGCAATATAAAGCTACTAATAGGCAGTATAATCTCAAGGTTAGATGCAAGAGAAAAAAGGAGGGTATGAATTATGAAGACGATTGCTGTAACTGATACTCTTGATTTATCAATTAATAGGCAGTATAATATCAGGATGTTATTTTTCAGTATTTTCTAATTTTGATATTAAAATTTTTCTGT
>JBFMED010000057.1:0-6832 GCA_040753475.1 bacterium | reverse complement strand
AATGTATTTTTTTGTCAATTGATTGTTTATCTTATCCATCATCTCTTTTTTTAAGAACAAAAGCTCCCTTGCCCAGACAGGGCTATCAAGCTTTATAAAAAGGATTCTATCCTCAATATGATATGATTTTATGTGTGCGGTTATCCTTTTATCAAATATCTCTGGCAATAAAGAAATAACCCTTTGTTCTAAAAAGGAATCCTCCAGGCCAGATGCCTTTAATACCTTATCAAGAACTACATCAATCCTTTCTACCTTCTTTGTTCCCCTCATATCTTCTTAAAGTTAACCTTGCTCTGGACAATCTATATTTTATTCCAATATCTAAAGCTTTGCAAGCAAAACCCAGTTGACTGCAATGGATTCTTGACAAATCTTAAGAGGGATGTTATTCTTTACCAAGATGGCTAATATTTTATTTGAGCTTGCTCTGTTAGACATAAGGCTTCCTGGAATGAATGGCGTTGAGCTATTCTTAAAGATTAGTAGCTATTCAGCCACAGAGGCACTTAAGAACACAGAGGAGTATTAGAATTTAGGACTTTAGTTCTAATTTTATCTTATTTGAATACTTTATAATTTCTCTGTGAACTCTGTGACTTAAGTGGCAGAGCTAAACACATACAAAAATTCTAAATCCTAATCCCCAATTCCTTTAATTGCTCCTTTGATACCTCAAATGGTGCCTCGGTTAATGGGCAAACGCCAGCCTGGGTCTTTGGAAAGGCAATAACATCGCGGATTGACCCTGCATTTGCCATAAGCATAAGAAGCCTATCAAGGCCAAGGGCAATGCCACCGTGTGGCGGTGCACCATAGGATAAGGCCTCTAAAAGGAATGAGAATTCTTTTTCTGCCTCCTCTTTTATCCCAAGGCTTTTAAATGCCATCCTTTGAATATCTGGTTTATGAATTCTTAAAGAGCCACCACCTACCTCGCATCCATTTAAGACAAGGTCATAAGCCCTTGCCCTTATTTTTTCACAATTGGATGAAAACAGGGGAAAATCAGCCTCAAAGGGTAAGGTAAATGGGTGATGGGAGGGTTTAAGATTGCCATCCTTATCCTTTTCAAAGAGGGGTGGCTCAATTATCCATAAAAAATTAAAGCCTTCCTCTGGCTTTCCAAATTTAAGCCTTAAAGCTCCCAAAGTATCGCAAACAATCCTTTCTCTATCTGCTACAATAAGGATGAAAGAAGAATCCTTTGCTTGAAATACCTCCCCTACCCTTTTTAGCTCATCCTCCTTAAAAAACTTGGCAATTGGCGAGGATAAAGAATCCCCTTCCACCTTAAACCAGCAAAGGCCAGATGCAGCAAATCCCTTTGCAAATTCAATGAGCTCATCAATCTCTTTCCTTGAAAGATTATATCCAGCTACATTTATCCCCCTTATTGCCTCTTTTTCTTTAAATATTTTAAAATCCGAAGATGAGAGAAAGGAGAGGTCTTTTATTTTAAGCTCAAACCTTGTGTCTGGCTTATCGCTTCCGTATTCAAGCATTGCATCCCTATATTTTAGCCTGGGAAATGGCGTTTTTATAGGCTTTTTTAAAACATTCTCAAATATGTCCTTCATCAAACCCTCAATAAGGTTATATATGTCCTCTTCATCAATAAATGATGCCTCAAGATCAAGCTGGGTGAATTCTGGTTGTCTATCTGCCCTTAAATCCTCATCCCTAAAGCACCTTGCAATTTGAAAATATTTTTCAAATCCAGCTACCATAAGGATTTGCTTGAATAATTGGGGAGATTGGGGCAAGGCATAGAATGAACCCAAAGAAAGCCTTGATGGAACAAGGAAATCCCTTGCTCCCTCTGGTGTGCTTTTTATAAGGTGTGGTGTCTCTATTTCAAAAAAGCCGTTCTTGCTCAAAAAATCCCTTATCCTTTGATAAACCTCAGATCTTAAAATGATATTTTTCTGCATAAAATCCCTTCTTAAATCAAGGTATCTATACTTTAGCCTTAATTCCTCCTTTACCTCAGAATATTCAGCAATCTCAAAGGGAGGGGTATTTGAAGAATTAAGGATTTCAAGGCCTGAGACAATTACCTCTATTTCTCCTGTTTTTAAATGGGGGTTTTCCGAGCCTTTTGGCCTTCTTGAAACCCTTCCACTTACCTTAATTACCCATTCATCCCTTAAGCTATGGGCTTTAATGTGGGAGGTTCCATCTATTTCTGGATTAAAGACAAGCTGGATAATTCCAGAGATATCCCTTAGGTCTATAAAGATTAAGCCGCCGTGATCCCTCCTCTTATTCACCCAGCCACAGAGGGTAACATCCAGGCCTACATCTTTGAGGCTTAATTCTGTGTTTTTATGTGTTCGGTAAATCATTTTTATTCTGCCACAAACCCTTTCGTTTGCAACATTTGTTCACCAATATTAAACTCAATTGGTTCATTTTTCATCACACAAGCACATAGAAAAGTTCCAGAGGCATTATATAGCACCCAATACTTTGTCTGTGGATTCTGGGATGTAAGTTTACGGCGGTAGTCCAACCATTCAATTGCACTAGGATTTTGTTTGGTTAATCCTCTATAACGATCTAACCGCTCATATATGCTCATTCCTTTTGCCTTTGCACCCCTTCTCTTTTCCCATTCTTCCTCTGCTTTCTCAAGCCATTGGGCAAGATGATAAAATCCCCTATCCCTTGCCTCCTCTGCATTGAGCAATCTGTAGCGATTTCCTGATGGTTCAATGGGAAGGACAATAAGGCGATAATCAAGGTGTCCAAATGGTAAAAGGTCTGTTGAGAGCAATGTAGCATATAAATATTCTTAAGCACAAAAGCCCAAATGGTATCCCTCTGGGCTTCAATAAAATATTTCAATACCTCACAAATGTGGAAAAGGGCAGATGTGATGGATTTATCCATTGCTAAATGTGGATTTTGGCTGGATTTGAAGAATTGTCCAGAAAGAACAGAAATAATCTGGCTGTTATCCAATTTACCTTCAGAAAGCCGGCTTGAAGCCATTAACTTGGCTAAACTAGCAAGATAGGTATGCCTGCAAAATAGCTCCTCTTCGGCAACCCCTGTTCCATAGACAATCTGAAGGTATTTTTCCCAGGATTCATAGACCACTTTAAAATCTGGCTTCTCTTTAAGACACCTCCATAGAGAAAGTAAGGCTTGAGAAGCTACCTGAAAGGCATGGCTCTTAATGCCAAAGTCTTTTATTAGGTTTCCAAAAAGATTATCTACTTCACCTTTTAGAATACGATCTTTCTGTTTAACCTTTATAAATTTTTCAATGCCAGAGATATAGTCTTCAATAAAACCAGGCTGAATTCCAAATAGCTCTTTGAGTAGCAACAAGAACAAATGAGACTTGGCAGATTCGCTTACTTGTGATTTCACTGATTGAAGGTATTCTGGAATTGCTTTACCCCAGTTTTGTTCTCGTATTTCAGGGATGCGTGCTGGTTTTTCAGAAAGCTTGCTTTTCTTTTTCACGGCTTTTTGCTTGTTTTGCAAGGCGCCTTCCTATTTCAAAGGCTGCTGCAATACGGATAATTTTAACATCTGATAGCCCCTTAAATTCAAGGAATTTTTCTAGGGGTTGATTTGCCATACCATAAAAGGAACCATATTTCTCAAGGATTTCCTCTGCTATTCTTTCTGCTGGTTTCCCTTTTATCCCTATGGAAATAAGAATGGATAAAAGCTCAGCATCTGTGAGGGTAGAAGCTCCTTGTTCTCGCAATTTTCCACCCGGATGATGCCATTTCTTCTTGTAATTATTCATTAAGGTTATCTAAAAGAAGGGTGGTATTCCTTGGTAGCTTTTCTACAGGTTCAATAATTGGTATTTCTTTGGTAACACTAATGCCTAGGTCTTTAAATCTACGAATAGATGGCAAAACCCTTGTCTCCAAAGAGCTTACCCCCTTGTTGTATGCTTCGGTTGCCTTTGTAAGGTTTGAACCAATATCTTCAAAATGGCCTGCTAAGACATTTATCCTCTCATATAATTGTTTGCCAAGCTCACTTATTATTTGGGCATTCTTTGTTAGCTGCTCCTCCCTTAAGCCATAGTTAATAGCCCTTAAAAGGGCAAAAAGTGTTATGGGTGTTGCCACCAAAACCTTCTTGGAAAGGCCAAATTCCATTAGGGTAGGATCAATCTCTAATGCCTGGACAAAAGAGGATTCTCCCATAAAAAGCACCGCAATTTCAGGGGATTTTTCAAATTGTTCCCAGTATGCCTTTTCCGAAAGCCTCATTATCTGCTCTTTAACATGCTGGCTATGTTTCTTTAGAAATTCCCTCTTTTCCTCCTCTGATTGGCATGATGAAGCATCAAGGAGGGCATCTATAGAGACCTTTGAATCAACCACAATAGAGCGACCACCTGGTAGCCTAATCACCATATCTGGCCTTTTGATAATATCCTCATCTTTAACCACAACCTGTTCTATAAAATCCACATAGCTTGACATCCCTGCTAATTCAACTACATTCCTCAATGCTGTCTCACCCCACCTTCCCCTGATGTGTGGTTTTCTTAAGGCGGTTGTCAGGTTGCTTGCAGATGCTGAAAGCATCTTTATCTGCTCATTAAGGCTTCCATAATCCTCTTTTCTCTTTATCTCTATGGAGTGAATTTGCTCCTCGTATTTTTTCAATGCCTCCTGCAATGGCTTTATAAGCCCATCCATAGCGGCTTGATGCTCACCAAGTTTCCCTTTTGTATCAGCTACAACCTTGCCAAGGTGTTCTGAGGCAAGCCTTAAAAAGTCTTCGCTGCTGCTCTTTAGGCTGGCTGATGAAAGGGCATTGAATGTATCTCTCATTTCTTCCTTAATTGTTTCAATAAATTTCTTTTCTTCTTCAAGGATCTTTTGTGCCTCTTCTAGCCTGGTTGATGCCTCTACCCTAGATTGCCTTTCTAAGTTAAGCTCATTTCTAAGCCTATCTATCTCACAATCTTTATCTTTGGCATAATTATCCCTTTCTTTAACTATAGTCTCAAGGCCTGCCCCTATTTTCTCAAGCTCATTAATCTTACGCTGGCTATGCAATTTTGCTACAAGCCATGCAATAGCTCCACCCATTATCAAACCAATTAAACCAGTGATGAGGGAATAGATGGTTATCATCTTAATGAGACAGAAACCTCATTTTGCAATGCTATTAGTGTATTTTCTCTTATATTTTCAATCTCATCCATTGTTAATGTCTTATCATCTGCCTGATAGGTAATCCTGTAGGTTAGGGATTTATGGTTGGTTGGGATATTTCCTCCTTTATAAATATCATAGAGAAATACATCCTTTACAAGGGATTTACCCTCCTTTTTTATTATTTCTTCTACATTTTCCGATTTTATACCCTTTGGCACAAGGAGGCAAATATCTATCTCTATCTTTGGGTATTTTGAAAATTCCTTAAAGAGCTTTTTTGTAGAATGGGAAATTATTAGAGAAAGATTAAGCTCAAAGAGAAATAGGGGCTTTTTTATCCCATAATATTCTCCTTTCTCTGGCAGCAAAATCCCTGCAATGCCAAGGTTTTCTCCATTAAAGACTATCTTTAACCCCTGTTTTGCAAAGGGGATTTCCTCCTTTATAAAATTAGCCTCTATTCCAAGCTCTAAAAATAGCCTTTTGATTACACCAAGTGCATCAAAGAAGGTAAAATTCCTCTCCTTATCCATCCAATTTAGCCATTTTCTTCCTGTCATAAGACCTGCAAGGCTTGTCCGTTCTCTATTTTTCTCAAAGACCTTTCCAATCTGAAATATTGAAAGGTTTTCCTGGTCTCTTGAGGTATTTGTCTTTGCAATTTCAAGTAGGCCTGGAATAAGGCTTGGTGTCATTATTGAGGTATCGGCTGATAAAGGTTGTGCTAAAGAGACAATATTTAATGCCAATCCTAATCTTTCAAGGCATTCTTTGCTTGTAAAGCTATAGGCTATAACCTCATCCATTCCAGTTCCCAACATTATCTCCCTTATCTTTCTTGTCATTATAAAATTTTTGTTTATGTGGGGAATAACAGGAGAACTGGGCATTGTCTCTTTTATTCTACCATATTGATAAATCCTTGCTATCTCTTCTATCAGGTCTATCTCCCTGGTTATTTCACCCCTAAATGAGGGAATGTTTATTATGTCGCCTTCTATTTCAAATCCAAGCCTTTTTAATATATCTTTTATCTCTCCATCTTCAAGGTTTGCCCCAAGAATTTTATTTACCCTTTCCTTTCTTAATTTTATCTTTAAAGCTAGACAGGGCTTTGGATAAACATCGGATATAGCCCCTATTTTTGCCTCAGGGATAAGGGAAAGAATTAACCCTGCTGCCCTATTTTGTGCTTTAATTAAGCCTTCTGGATCTATCATCCTCTCAAACCTATATGATGATTCTGTTATAATTCCAAGCCTTTTTGATGCTTTTCTTATGGCAATGGGAGAAAAATATGCAACCTCAAGGAGAACTGTCTTTGTCTCATTGCTTACAGATGTTTCTTTCCCTCCAATAATTCCTCCAAGTGCAATGGGCTTTTTGGAATCTGCGATAACCACAGCCCCTTCAACATCGTATTCCCTTTCATCAAGGCAGAGAAGCTTCTCTCCCTTTTTTCCTTGTCTTACAAAAATCCCTCCCCCTAGCCTATCATAATCAAAGGAGTGCATTGGGTGTCCAAGCTCAAGGAGAACATAGTTTGTAATATCAACCACATTGTTTATTGGACGAATTCCACAATTTATAAGATGCTCCTTTAGCCAGGGAGGCGATTCACAAACCTTGATATTGCTAATTATCCTTCCTGTATACCTTGGGCAAAGCAAGGGTTCTTCAATGGT
>JBFMED010000056.1:0-4184 GCA_040753475.1 bacterium | reverse complement strand
CTCCTGTAAAAAGCCCCAATTTTCTAATGCACCCTTTAGATGACCAAGGTGTAGCTTCCCTGTAGGACGCATCCCGGAAAGGACTCTCTCCATTTAGTAGATTAGTGTGCGTGGGTCTATGGGTCTATTGTTCTTTAGAACCTCAAAATGTAGGTGAGATCCTGTGGTCAGGCCTGAATCACCCGCTGCTCCAATAGATTCCTTTTTTTCAACCGATTGCCCCTGATGGACAAATATCCTTGAAAGATGGGCATACAATGTTTTGTATATATTATTATGTTTTACAATCACACACCTGCCATAACCTGATTTCCATCCGGCAAAGATAACCTTTCCATCGCCTGCTGATTTTATGCTGCATCCATAAGGGGCTGCCACATCAATGCCTGTATGAAAACAATATCTTCCAAGGACCGGGTGAAGTCTATAGCCAAAGCCAGAGGTAATGCGACCAAAAATGGGCTTGATAAAATTATCAGAAAAATTCTGGGCAAGGGCTATTTCCTGCGTCAAATTTGCACCGGGAAGAAATATTTTCTCCCCTGGTCTTATTAGGCTGGTTGAAAGACGGTTTATCTCTTCTATGCTTTTTAAAGAAACATTAAATCTCCTTGCAATATCCCATAAGGTCTGTCCTTGCTTTACCTTATAGACAATCCCCTTTTGATTTGGAATCTTAAGGCTTGTTCCTTCTTTTATTACATTGGTTGTCAGGTTATTTACGCTTATTACAGTAGAAAGGTTTAGCCCAAATTTCCTTGAGATTGACCAGAGGGTATCCCCTGTTTTGGTTATGTAGGTTGTATAGACAACCCTGTTTTTACTTTGTTTTTCTTCTAATTTTGGAATAGGGACATTATGGCTTTCAATCATAGAAGAAGCAAGAAGCTCCCTTTTCTCAATCCCAAGAAATCTTTCTTTGTTCCCTGATTTAATAAGAAGGGGAAGAAATAAAATAAAACCTATAAGGCTAATGTAAAGAAAATTCTTCATTTTCCAAGAGTATATAAAAGATGTTTCTTCTTGTCAAGGAATTTATCTTTTGAAACTTTACCCATATTTTTTAGGGTAAATTTGGTTTTTTGCTAAAAAGGGTCTTTATCTGATCTTGAATACTTAGCGGAAAGGGTAAAGAGACTGCGTAGATTAGCCTTAAGAAAGAGCAGGGAGAAGATTAAAGAGTTTGATTAAGCACCTAATCTGCAATATCAAGTTGACTAAACCCTTTATTTGTGAGATAATTTAGACAACCTAACTTGCCTTGCAGCAATATAAAGTTGCTAATGGCAGTATAATCCTAGGTTAGGCTTTTGGATAGTATCGCAAGTGCATAACAGTTAAGGCATTGAGGCAATAAAATGTTTACACAAGAAAAAGTGATAAAGATCTTAAGGAAAGAACTTCCATATTTTGTCTTAGAATATGGTGTAAAGAGAATAGGCCTATTCGGCTCGTATGCAAAAGGTATACAGAGAGAAGATAGCGATATAGATGTTGTCATAGAGTTTGAGAGACCAATAGGTCTTAAATTTATTGTATGTGTTTAGCTATCCTAATAAAAGTCACCTCTTGTCTTCTGGTGCTCTGGTGCTAGTAGGTTGCTCTCTCTTATGAAGAATATAATTATCACGATTATCCTCGGCTGGGGAGGGTTTGTTTTTTTTAAGTTTATCAATAACCACCAAAGCTTTATTTCTGATTTCAATTTTCTCCTTTCTGTTTTAAAGCCTATTTTTCTTCTTTTGCCCTTTATTTTTCTCTCCTATTCTTTGGGTTTTCTTTTTTTTAAGTTATTAGGTCTTAAATTTAGCCCTATAGAGGACTTTGTTTTTAGAACAGGCTTTGGCTTTGGAGGTTTTGGTATTATTGGACTTATTTTGGGAGGGATTTCTTTGCTTAATCTAAAATCTTTGTTTTTTATTTCAATTTTTGTCTTAATATCTTCTTTTATTGTTTTTCTTAAAGGGTATAAAAAACCCCTTAAAATCAAACCCTTGAAAAAAGACGAAACCCATATTCCAATGGCTTTATGGTTTTTTATTGGGCTTTTTCTTCTTCTTTATCTTTTAGCAACCCTTACCCCGGCAATCTCCTGGGATGGAGCAACCTATCACCTTACCCTTCCAAAGCTTTATCTTGAAAAAGGAAAAATCTTTTTTATTGAAAGAAACATTTATTCCAATATGCCCCTTCTTATTGAAATGATATTTATGGAAGCATTGATGATTAACGGGATTGTCCTTGCAAAGCTTATTCATTTTACCTTTGGCGTTCTTATCCTTTTTGGCATTATGGGATTATCCCAAAGGTTTTTCTCAAAGGAGGCAGGGGCAATTGGCTGCTTTCTCTTTCTTATTTGCCCGGTTATTTCCTTTGAGATTAAAATTGAATATATTGACTTATCTCTTGCCTTTTTCTCTTTCCTTTCCCTTTATTCCTTTCTCCTTTGGGTTTTACTTAAGAATAAAAAGCTTCTTATTCTTATTGGGGTATTTTCGGGCTTTGCCATAGGATGTAAATATACTGGCGCAATTTTTCCCTTTATACTCTCCCTTATGATTGCCCTTGAGCTAGTAAGAATAAAAAGAACAAAAGAGATTCTTTCTTCTTTAGCTGTTCTCTTTTTCTTTTGTTTTCTTCTTTTCTCTCCCTGGATTCTCAAAAATATTATCTTGGTTAAAGACCCCTTTTATCCGATGCTCTATAGTATATTTAAAGGCCCTGAATGGCAGAGCGAATTCTCTTTAAAATGGAAGGCATTTTTTTATTCATTGGGAATGGGAAGAAGCCTTGAGAACTATCTAAAGCTTCCCTACAATATGGTTATTTATGGAGATATGTATCACGCAAGGTTTGATGGGATAATTGAGCCATCCTGGCTTATTCTTATCCCCTCTCTTTTCTTTCTTAAGCCAAACCCTAATATTTTATACCTTCTTTTCTATTCCTTTATCTTTCTTGTCTTCTGGGCATTTACCACCCAGCAGATGAGGTTCTTTATTCCTGCCCTTCCTATACTTTCCCTTATCAGCGGATATATCATTTCCTCATTAGGAAAGGGCAAATGGCTATTGGTATACCCCCTTATTGTGGGGGGAATATTTATCCAATCAAGCACCATTTTGTCCATTTTAAGGGATGATTTTCCTGTTTTGGTGGGAAAGGAGCCAAAAGAACAATACCTTACCAGGACACACCAGCCATATGCGATGTTTCAATATATAAACAAAAATATAAAAAAGGATGCGAAGATATTGTTCGTTTGGGAAAATCGGGGTTTTTTCTGTGAGAGAAGGTATATTGCCGATTCTCTATTTGAGGTATCGTGGATAATGAAAATAGCAAGGGAGGCAAAGGATACAAAAGGGCTTTCTGAAAGGCTAAAGGAAATGGGAATTACCCATATCCTTATAAATCGTGGGCTTCAATCTATATTTATGAAAGAAGGGGGGATGGAGCTTATTGATAGATTTATAAAGGAAAAGACAAAGCCCATTTATTCTATATACTACATTGATTTGTATGAGGTTCTGCCTTAATTATTTTGGAAGATAGATGTAGCCTGGTCTCCTCCTCCATCCGGTTATGGTAAGAAAATCCCTTTCTTCTAAAGGAGAAAATAGTGTCCAGACAGAAGGGTAATAGCCTCTAATAACGACCAAGCTCACCTGGCCGAGCGAAGCGAGGGTCAGCTTCAGCGATTGGTTAGCCCTTTCCTGCTATGTTTTGTCAAGAAAAATAGAACCGTCCCCTATTTTCTTGGTTCTCCACAGGAGAGCTCTCCCTCTGGGCAAGGCCCTATAACACAGGGAGGTCCAGAATTAAAGAATATATTTGGAGCAATATTTTTGACAAGAAAAAGCATTCTATCTGCCATATCCCTTATCTCCCATTGTGCCCGATTGCAACACCTTAATCTAAAGAAATGGATGAGCTCCCTTGCATTCATTGTCATAACAAGGCTTGTGGTGAAGGAAGAAGGCAAAATATACCTTGCATCCTCCTTTGGTATTCCCTCTTTAACCAGAAAATGATAAAAATCTACCATTTCTTCTATTTTTTTAGAAAATTCCTTATCCATACCCTTCTCTTTTATGCTCTCCGGGATTATATATCCTCCTTTATCAAAAAACACATACCTTTGTGATTGCTGGGAATAGCTTGCTATTCTATGACGCACAAGC
>JBFMED010000055.1:0-11188 GCA_040753475.1 bacterium | reverse complement strand
TTTTTTATTCTTTTGTTGAAATTTTCTACCATCCCATTAGTCCAGGGATGTTTGAATTTAATGGTTCTATGTTGGATTTTATTTTTTTGACAAATTTTATCAAAAGGATGAATCTTTTTTAACAAATAACGTAGCGTTGGTCAACATATTGGGATACACAAGGAGAAGGCTGAAAGAAATAGGATGGTTAGGAAAAAGGAATACATTGGAAGGCTTTATTGACGCATTATCTACCATAAAGTTAGGAAAATTCCATATTAGAGAAAAAGAGATATTTCGTGTGCAAAAAGAAAATCCCATCAAAGGGTTGTTAAAGGAGGCATTTGACATTTCTTCCTTTGAATGGACAAGGGATAGGAAGCTATGTAGTATATAATGAAAATTTCTCCCTTGAAAAATCAAGGGTAGGCACAAGGCTTCCGTGAAGTTGGGTTATACTGTGCCAGAACCAATTAAGGCAGAGATTGATAAGATAGAAGAGGTGCAAACATCTTTGAAAGGCACGCCTATGCTTGGATTTTTGGGGGATTTTTCAATCAACTTTGACATCCCGGATTACTGGGGGATTGGGAAATCCGTATCGCGTGGGTTTGGGACAATTGTTCGGAATATACAAAAGGGATAAACCCACAATTGACATTTGTTTCAATGTGTATTATAATTCAGCTATGGGTGTTAAAAATATTTTAAAGCCAGATTCAAGGGGAAGGATAGTCTTGCCGTTAAGGTTTAAAAAGGAGGAGCTTTTTGAGTGGAGAGAGGAAGAAGATTGTCTAATCTTATATTCTGTCCAAACTGTTAGGAAATTTCCCAGAATGGAGGGACTTCCTTTAACTAAATTGAACCAGAAATGGGAAAAAGAGGAATATGAGATAAATAATGATGCGCATCCTGGGATTATTGCAGAAAGCCCAAAATCAGCCCTTAAGAAACTAAAGCACGAGGATTAGCCATTGAAAGTTCCTCCATTTAGGTTAAACTTTGAGGTTAGATTCCTTAAAAATTACTCAAGGTTAAATGATATTGAACAGGAGGCAATAGACAAAGCAATAAGTCTTCTAGCTCAAAATCCAAGACATCCATCATTAAACACACATAAGGCAAAAGATATAAAGGCAAAATTACAGGGTTGGTGAAGATGATGTTTTTATCGCTTATTCAACTATGAATCTTAGAATAACATTTGAATATGGTCCTGAATTGGGGATGATTACCATTAGAAATTGTGGTTATCATAATAAGTGTGAAGAAAATCCCTGATTACTGGGGGATTGGCAAATCCGTCTCAAGGGGGTTTGGGACAAGTAAAAAGAATTGGAATAAATAAACTATAGTTGACAATATTTTAAAATTATGATAAACTAAAGATTATGAAAATAGAAGATTCGCATCTCGTTAAAGTAATAGAATTCTGGCAAAAGGTCTCAAAAGAAGATAAGCTTAATAACCGGTCTATCATTAAGGCAATAGACCTCAAAAGCAGAGAAATCGTAAATATTATTGGACCAAGACGAAGTGGTAAATCGTCGGTTCTGAAATTATTGATAAGGCATCTCAATCTTAAAGATGATTTTTTATATATAAATTTTGAGGATCCATTTTTTATTGAACACGACTACCCCTCAATTATTGAAGAGATAATCTCTGTTTATAAAGAATATTTTAATCCAAATCTTTACTATCTTTTCTTTGATGAAATACAGGTAATAAGTCAATGGGAACGGACTGTCAGAAAACTGCGTGATGTAGGCAAATTTAAAATATTTATAACCGGCTCATCAGCAAAACTTCTAAGTAGCGAAATAGCATTCTTGCTAACCGGAAGACATCTCTCTTATCAACTGATGCCCCTTTCATTTGGTGAATACCTTCAATTTAAAGGGGTAGAGACCTTAAGCAAAAAAGGCATAATCTTGAAGGAAAGATTACTACTTAAACTTTTCTTAAAGTATTTATCCGAAGGTGGTTTTCCTGAGGTTGTCTTAACAGATAATTTAGAACTTCCCAGGCAATATTTCAGGGATATTATCCAGAAAGACATTGTTATGCGACACCAGATACGCACAAAAAGCATTCTTGAAAAGATGGCTATTTATCTAATAAGCAATGCCACAAAAACTACATCTATTGAATCCCTTAAAAAAACCTTCAACATCTCTTATAAACTGGTTTCTACTTATTTAGATTATCTTAAGGAGAGCTTTTTGCTCTTTGAACTTCCACAATTTTCCTATTCTTTAAAAAAGCAACAAAAGGCATTTAAAAAAATATATGCGGTTGACTGTGGCATTGCCAATGCAGTATCTTTTAAATTTAGAGAAGAGAAGGGCAGGCTCCTTGAAAATTGCGTTTTCTTACACCTTTTGCAAAGGGGTGGCGAACTCTACTATTATAAGACAAAGAATAATTTAGAGGTTGATTTTCTGCATAAAGATTTTAGCGATAAAGTAATGCCTATTCAGGTAACCTGGGGTCTTGAGAGCAAAAAGACAAAGAATCGTGAATTAGAAAGCCTTATCTCTGCTTTAGATGAACTAAAATGTAAAGAGGGGCTTATTCTCACATACAATGAAGAAGACAAATCCTATGTTGATAATAAAATTATCAATGTAAAACCCGTTTATAAATGGCTTCTGGAAGAAACATAATCTGTTCTGCTTCAAATGAAAATGGAGAAGAAATACGATTATCAGTTTAAGGTTGTTTTTGATACCATAAAACAATTGATAGAGCCTCCCCAGGAATCCAGAAAAAGAATCGGCTTTTTAAGGGAGACAAAGGAGTAATGTAGAAAGTCTTTTACAAACCAGAGGATTTTGAGTATGCTACTCAACTTTGCCAAAAAATAGTTAAGAATAAAAAATGATTAAAATATTGTGGGGTTTTTTTCTCTTCTATCTTTCCTTTATTCTCCTTATTTCTCTTTCGCTTATTGTCTTTCCCCTACCCATTAAAACATTAGAAAGGAATTATTCTACAGTGCATCTTGCAAGCAAGGGTGAGCTTTTAAGGATAACCCTTTCACCATCAGAGAAGTATAGGATTAAACTAAAACTTTCAGATATTTCTGATTATCTAAAGAGGGGGTTTCTTCTCTATGAAGATAGGTTTTTTTATAGCCACTACGGTGTAAATCCCTTTTCTCTATTACGGGCATTGGTGGTAAATATAAAAAATAGGAGGTATGTTCTTGGTGGTTCAACGATAACTATGCAGATTGCAAAGATGATGGAGCCAAAGCCAAGGATTTTAAGGTCAAAGGCTATAGAGATTTTAAGAGCCCTTCAGCTTGAGAGAAAATATTCCAAGAGAGAGCTTCTTGAGATATACCTGAATATGATTCCAATGGGAGGAAATATTGAGGGTGTTGGTGCAGCATCCTATCTTTATTTTGGAAAGCCTGCAAAAAGCATTAGCCTTTCTGAAGCTTCTTTGCTCATTGCCCTTCCAAAATCTCCTACTGCCTTTCGTCCAGACCTTTATCCTGAAAAAGCAAAGAAAGAGAGGAATAAGATAATAGACTGTATTGGCAAAAGGATAGAAAAGAATAAGGAGGTAATCCAGAGGGCAAAGAGAGAGGATATTTGTAGAAAGAGGTTTATCAATCCATACTATATCCCAAACCTTATTGTCAGAACAGAAAATATAGGACCTAATTTTATCAAAACCTACACTATAGATATGGCTTTGCAGAGAAGATTAGAGGAGCTTGTTAAGCTTTATTCCTCTTTGGCAAATGGAGGAAGATTGAGGGATTTGAAGTTCTTTAAAGGCTCCTTGGATAGAAATAAGGGTTTTCAGTTGTTATCAAAAGAAGCCTCTTTTATCATAGGAGAGATGCTTTCAAAGGTTGAGCGCACAGACCTTCCTCAGTCATGGGAATTCAGCCCCTCAAGGGGAAGGATAGCTTTTAAGACGGGAACATCCTTTGGTTTAAGGGATGCTTGGTGTATTGGGGATAACCCAGATTATACCATTGGTGTCTGGTTTGGCAATGTTAACTGTAAAAGCTCAAGCGCACTTGTTGGAATAAAGGTTGCTGGTCCAATAGTTATTGAGACATTTAATTCTCTTACAAGATATAAAGATTCCTGGTTTAAGATGCCAGATGGTGTTTCTAAAAGAAAGGTGTGTGTGGTAAGTGGTGAGCCTATAGGCCCTTATTGTAAAGAAGCCATTTCTGATTATTACATTCCTGGGATAAGCAGTAATAAACCCTGCTCTGTTACAGTAATGGATAAAATGGGCAGGTTTGATACAGTAATGATTGATGTTAAAAGAAAATAGAGGCATAGTATGCCTAGTTTAACAATTTATAGTTTGCACACTAAATCTTCATACAGAAAAATGATTTAAGATTTTAGATTTAAGATTTTAGATTTTATTAGATGATTGTTTTTTAAATCATAAATCTTAAATCATAAATCTTAAATCATAAATCTTAAATTTCTTAGTGTTTTTGAACATTTATGGAAGATACTATAATTGGATATTTTTGCCATCTTAAAAACTTCTGTGTGAGTCCTAAGTTGACAATTTAAAATTTTTTAAGGTATCATAATGTTATGAAGATAATTCTTGCCTATTCGGGTGGATTGGATACATCTATCATCCTTCATTGGCTAAGGGAAACCTATAAGGCAGAGGTTATTGCGGTTTGCGTTGATATTGGGCAGGGCGATGAGCTTTCGGGTTTAGAGGAAAGGGCAGATAAATTGGGTGCAAGCAAGGTATACATTGAGGATTTAAGAGAAGAATTTGTTGCCTCCTATATCTTTCCAGCCCTTAAGGCAAATGCAATTTATGAGGAAAAATACCTTCTGGGAACAGCCCTCGCCAGACCACTTATTGCAAAAAAGGTAATGGAGATTGCAAAGAAAGAAAATGCGGATGCTGTCTCGCATGGAGCAACCGGAAAGGGAAATGACCAGGTTCGTTTTGAGACAGGGTTTAGGGTATTTGACCCAAATATAAAGATAATTGCTCCCTGGAGGGAATGGGAGATAAAATCCAGGGAGGATGAGATAGAATATGCCAAGAAATATAACATTGAAATCCCTGTTTCCAAAGAAAAACCATATTCAACAGACAGAAACCTTTGGCATATAAGCTATGAGGGAGGCATATTAGAGGATTTGTCAAACCCACCAGACGAAGATATGTTCATCCTTACAAAATCGCCGGAGAAATCAAACCCTGCGCCAACCATTGTAGAAATAGGGTTTGAGAGGGGCATTCCAACAAAGATAGATGGGAAATCTTATAATCCGGTTGAGCTAATAGAAAGGCTAAATCTCATTGGTGGAGAGAATGGCATAGGAAGGATTGATATTGTAGAAAATAGGTTAGTTGGGATAAAATCAAGGGGTGTATATGAGACCCCAGGGGGGACAATCTTACACATTGCACATAGAGAGCTTGAATCTATAATCCTTGACAGAGAAACCCAGCATTATAAAGAGCTATTGGCAAAGAAATATGCTGAGCTTGTTTATTATGGCTTATGGTTCACACCTTTAAAAGAGGCAATTGATGGGTTTGTAGATAAGACACAAGAAAAAATAACAGGAAGTATAACAATGAGGCTTTATAAAGGGGTATGTTCAATAATAAAAAGGGAATCACCCTATAGCCTTTATAAAAAAGACCTAGCAACCTTTGGAAGCGGCATTGCCTATAACCACAAAGATGCAAAAGGCTTTATCAAGCTATTTGGCTTACAATATGAAGGGATGATGAAGGATTTAAGATTTTAGATTTTCAAGATGTAAGATTTTAATCATAAATCCAAAAATGTTAAATAAATCATAAATCTTAAATCATAAATCTTAAATTTCTTAGTGTTTCTGACCATTTATGAAAGATATTATAGTCCATAATTGTTTTACTTGAAATTCAATTGATTTTTGGTATAAACTTAATCTATGTTTCTTCTTTCCCTAAAGAGGCTTATAAAACATAGATTGGCAATGATTTCTTTGGGAATCCTTGGGTTTCTCTACATCCTTGCCATATTCGCCGATTTCTTTGCTTGCTATCATTATGACTATGAAAAAAGGGATAAGGCATACCATCCACCTGTTAAAATTTATTTTATTAAAGATGGAAAAATAACATTTCCCTTTGTCTATGAATACAAAATGACTTGGAAGGATTACAAGAGGGTATGGGTTCCCGACAAAACAAAGCCCTATTTCCTGAAGCTATTCTTTAAAGGAAGGCTATTTGGGGTAGAAGAACCTGCAATGCTTTATCTTTTAGGCTCTGATTGGAATGGAAGGGATATATTGTCTAGGCTTATCTATGGAGCAAGAATATCCCTTTCTATTGGCATAATTGGCGTCCTTATCTCCTTCTCATTAGGCCTTCTTATTGGAGGCATATCAGGCTATTTTGGAGGATGGATAGATACAGCAATTATGAGAACTGTTGAGCTTATTATGAGCTTTCCCGCCTTTTATTTATTGCTTAGCCTTCGGGCAGTATTCCCTTTAGACCTTCCATCCTACCAGGTCTATATTATGATTGTTGTAATCTTAAGCTTCATTGAATGGGGAGGGATTGCAAGGATAATAAGGGGGATGGTTTTGTCAATAAGGGAAAAGGAGTTTATCCTGGCAGAAAAGGCATTGGGTGCATCATCTTTAAGGATAATTGTATCCCACATCCTTCCAAATACCTTATCATATGCCATTGTCGCTGGCTGCCTCTCTATTCCATCCTATATCCTTTCAGAATCTGCTCTATCTATGATTGGGCTTGGAATAAATGAGCCCTGGCCATCTTGGGGAAATATGCTCTCTCGGGCAATGGATTATTCTGTTTTATCCTCCTGCTTTTGGATATTATCACCGGGCTTTCTTATCTTTGTCTCTGTCTTGTCTTTTAACCTTTTATCTGATGGCTTAAGGGATGCCTTTGACCCAAGGCCGTAAGTTTTAGTGTATCTACTCACCTTCTGACAAGAAAGCAATAAACCAAATATACCAAAAAAATGAAGCAATTCAAATTCAGAAAGATTTAAAAGAGAGGGTTGTTCTTAAGGATTCTTTTGATAGGATAGAAAGGGTTGCAGGCTGTGATGTTTCTTTCTTAAAAGGTGTAGCCTATGGTGCGGTGGTTATCTTAAATTTTTTTGACTTATTTCTTTCTCCAAAATTTAGGACAGCCGAGCCTTTAAGGCTAGCCCATACCCTGTCAAAGGAAGCATCTTGCAAACGATATGATAAAACCCTATACATTCCCTCCATTATTTTGTAAAATAGATATATGATAAAGAGGGGAATTGCTACATTTACACTGGATACAGGAGTTTGCCCTAGATGGCTTTTTGAAAGGATGGTAAAGCTAGGCAGGCAGGTGCTTTTGATAATGAGGGAAGAATATTCTGAAGATGAATTTATCAAAAGGATTGCTGACCCTGTCTGGTTTCAATCTTTAGGCACGGTTCTTGCTTTTGACTGGAACGCATCAGGCTTAACCACTGTTTTAACCGCTGCATTAAAAGAGGCAATAAGGGGTTTGGAAAAAGAGTTGGGGATTTTTATCTGTGGAGGAAAGGGAAAGAGATCCCTAAAAACACCCAATGAGATTATCGCCTGGGGAGATGTTTTAAGCCTACCTGATAATAGGGTTAATAATTTAGTCTATAATTCTCGTATGTCTGCCAAGGTTGATAGCTCTCTTATTCAGGATGGTTTCCAGATATATCACCATTCCTTCTTCTTTTCCAAAAATGGCGCCTGGGCAGTAGTCCAGCAGGGGATGAATACGCAAGCAAAATCTGCAAGGCGTTATCACTGGTATTCTGAAAAGATAGAAGACTTGGTTTGCGAGCCACATTCAGGGATTATCAGCCAGCTAAAAGCACCTACCTTAAATTTAACGGCAAAGGAAAGCCAGGGAACCAGAAAGATTTCTACGGAATTGGTTCAAGGAAGCTACATAGGCTTAATTAAGGATATACAGATTTTAAGGCTACATTTTTCAAAATACCATAAAATGGTTTCATTAAGAGATGCTCAAAGCAAGGCAACATTGCTTAAATTGGAAGATAAGGAATTCTTTTCTCACCCGGTTTTATTAGAGGATTTTTCAAAAAGCTCCTATCTTGAGAGGATTTTTGCCAAACTTTGCAGCGTAAAACCAGAAAATTATGAGAAGCTTCTCTCCTTAGAAGGGGTTGGTCCAAAGACAATGAGGGCATTAAGCCTGGTATCAGAGGTCATCTATGGTGCAACCCCATCTTATGAAGACCCTTGCCGATATTCCTTTGCCCATGGCGGAAAGGATGGAACACCCTATCCCATTGACCGTAAAACCTATGACAAAACCATTGATTTTTTTGGAAAGATTATCCAGAAATTAAAGCTTCCTCCTTCTGAAAAAAGGAATATGCTGGCGAATTTAGGCAGATGAAGAATAGGGTGTCTCTTTTGGAAATTCCAAAGTCTTATGAGCCAAAGGAGGAGAAAGAATTATATGCCTTTTGGGAACAAGGGGGATATTTTACGCCATCTTCTTCTTCAAAACCGGCGTTTTCTATTGTCATTCCTCCGCCAAATGTTACGGGTTCTCTGCATATGGGACATGCCTTAAACAATACAATTCAGGATATACTGGCAAGGTTTAAGAGGATGCAAGGATTTAATGTTTTATGGCTTCCAGGCACAGACCATGCCGGGATTGCCACACAAAATGTGGTTGAAAAAGCCATTGCAAAGGAGGGTAAAAAAAGGGAGGATTTGGGAAGGGAAGAATTCTTAAAGAATGTCTGGTCTTGGAAGAAAGAATATGGAAATAGGATAATTGAGCAGCTAAAAAGGCTTGGATGTTCTTGTGATTGGACAAGATTAAGGTTCACGATGGATGAGGGGCTATCTTGTGCGGTCCGTGAGGTATTTGTAAGGCTTTATAATGAAGGTTTAATCTATCGAGATAACTATATCATCAATTGGTGTCCAAGGTGTCAGACAGCCATCTCAGACATTGAGGTTTCATATAATGAAATGGATGGGTTTTTATATTACATAAAATACCCCCTTAAGGAATGCGGAATGGATTATATTGTTGTTGCGACAACAAGGCCTGAGACAATGCTGGGAGATACCGCTGTTGCGGTTAATCCAGATGACGAAAGGTATAAAGACCTCATTGGAAAGATGGCAATTCTTCCCCTTGCAAATCGCGAAATTCCCATTATTGCTTCCTCCTTTGTCCAGATGGATTTTGGAACAGGAGCTTTGAAAATAACGCCCGGCCACGACCCAGATGACTTTGTCATTGGAAAAAAGCACAACCTCTCCCAAATAAAGGTAATTGATGAGAGGGGGATGATGAATGAGAATGCCTTTTCATATAGAGGTTTAGATAGGCTTGAGGCAAGAAAGAGGATAGTTGAAGACTTAGGCAATCTTATTGAAAAAATAGAGCCTTATAAATACAACCTTGGCCATTGCTACAGGTGTCATTCTGTAATTGAGCCATATTTATCAAAGCAATGGTTTGTTAAGATGAAGCCTTTGGCACAAAGGGCTATTTCTGCTGTTTTAGAAAAGAAAATAAGGTTTATCCCAGATAATTGGGAAAAGATATACCTTGAATGGATGGGAAATATAAGGGATTGGTGCATCTCAAGGCAAATCTGGTGGGGACATCGGATTCCTGTTTGGTATTGCAAGGATTGTGGAGAAACAATGGTTGAAATCAAAGACCCTGTTGAATGTAAGTGCAAAAGCAAAAACATATTTCAGGATGAGGATGTCTTGGATACCTGGTTTTCCTCAGCCCTTTGGCCATTTTCTACAATGGGCTGGCCAGAAGAAACATTTGACCTAAAAACATTCTACCCAACATCTGTTCTGGTTACTGGCTTTGATATTATATTCTTCTGGGTTGCCAGGATGATAATGATGGGATTGAAGTTTATGGACGATGTTCCTTTCCATAAGGTTTATATCCATGGGCTAATAAGAACAGAGGAGGGCAAAAAGATGAGCAAGTCATCGGGAAATATCATTGATCCCCTTTTGCTTATTGAGAAATATGGCTGTGATAGCTTAAGACTAACCTTATCTATGATGTGTTCTGCGGGAAGGGATATTTTGATAAAGGAGGAGAGGATAGAGGGCTATAAGCATTTTATGAATAAGCTATGGAATGCAGGAAGGTTCATCTTGATGAATTTAGAAACCCCGAATCCCGAACGCCGGAACCCGAACCCCGAGACACTTGCTGAGAAATGGATATTTACAAGGATAAATCAAATAATTAAAGAAACGACAAGCTCTTTGGAAGAATTTTCCTTTAATCAAGCCTCATCTTCTTTATATAGCTTTTTCTGGCATGAGTATTGCGATTGGTTTATAGAGATTGAAAAGGATGAGCTTAAAAAAAGAAAAGAGGAGGCTTCATACCTTTTAAGAGAAAGCTTTTGTGTAATTTTAAGGCTTCTTCACCCCTTTATCCCATTCATTACAGAAAAGCTCTGGATGATGTTTAAGAAACAATCAATTATGGCATCAGAATGGCCAAAGCCCTTTATAGAAGAAGACAAAGATGCTTTGCAAAAAATGGAGCTTGTAAAAGAAATTGTTGTAAAAATAAGGAATGCAAAGGCTATTATGGGCATTCCAAATAAATCCATTTCTTGCTTTATAAAATCAAGGGAATTTGAGGGAAGAAATTATATAAAAAGGCTTGCAAATGTAGAGTTAAGCTTTAATGAAACAATAGAAAAACCCGAGAAATCTGTGGTTTTGGTTGCCTCTGGAATAGAGATATACCTTATAATGGATATAGAGCTAGAAAAAGAAAAGCAAAGGCTGGATAAAGAGATTAAAAAATTAGATATGGAGCTTGGAAGAACAAGGTTAAAACTAAAAAATCAAGAATTTCGGGATTGGTGCAAATTTTGTAAGGGATGTTCTTTGAAAAATAAAGACTAAAGGAAAAAGGTCAACCTTCCGATATTATAAAGTAAAGAAACCTATATAAGGAGGGTTAACCTATGATTATTATCGGCAATTTAGAAGATTTCCTTGATAAAGAGAAAATAAACAGATTAGTAGGAATAGACTTTAACTTCCGAGGTGACAAAGACTGGATAGAGAATATTCTCCAGAGAGTTGCAGCATAAAGGTCAATAGCTTAAAATGATATGTTTATCGAATTGAGGGGCTAAGACTGT
>JBFMED010000054.1:0-5905 GCA_040753475.1 bacterium | reverse complement strand
AGGGCGATATATGACCCATCTTAAGAAGCTTTTCAATAAAGGGCTTTACCTTTTCTTTTTGTGGCTTCTTATCCTCTTTTGAATAGCAAAGGGCCGCTGCCCTTGCTACAAGAGCCTCTGGCTCGGGTGTATGGCTAATAACCTCTACTTCCATCTTAAAAAATTTTCAATAAGCTTAAGCCCAATTTCGCTACTCTTTTCGGGATGAAATTGGAAGCCAACAATGTTATCGCAAGAAATAGCAGAGGCAAATTCAATATCCCCATAATTTGTCTTCCCAATTATAACATCCTCCTCTGGCACAGGATAGTATGAATGGACAAAATAAAACCAGGGGTTTTCTGGAATACCTTGAAAGATTGGGTGGCTATTAAACCTTACCCTATTCCAACCAATATGGGGAACCTTTATGATATTAGGAAACCGGATAACCCTTCCTTTTAAAATAGATAGCCCTTGTGTATCTCCCTCTCTGCTTTCCTCAAATAGCACTTGCATTCCAAGGCATATCCCTAAGATAGGCTTATTCTTTCCCGCCTCAATTAGGGCTTCAAAAAGCCCCAGGTTTTTTATAGCCTCCATAACATCCTTGAAGTGTCCAACCCCAGGGAGGACAATCTTATCAGCCTTTTGAATATCCCAAGGCTTATTAGAAATAATGATATTTTTATCAAAGGTCTCAAATGCCTTTTTTACAGAATAAAGGTTTCCTACACCATAATTGACTATAACAATCATTTCCTAAAGTTTAGCTGTTTCAAAATTCATTCACTTTTAATAAATTTTAAACCGATTAAAAAAGGATAGCAAAGATTACTTGTAATGTCAATGTTGTTTTTTAGTATAGCCCAGATGGGTATAGACATATTTACATTCAGAGAAAAAATTCTTGACAGGAGGGGCATTTATGTTTTAAAATAATTTTTTTGGAAAAGGTTTTAAAAAAAACACTTGACATAAGTTTAATTTATATGTAAAATATATAATGTTATTTTAGCCCCAAACTTGGCGAAAAGGGAGGTGATGCTTTTTAAAAAGCAGGGGCTTATATATTAGAAAAAAGATATTACCTGTGAAAGCAGGAAAATTTATATTAGGAGGTAAAAGGGATGAAAAAAGCCTTATTAAGTTTTGGGGCAATAATGATAATTGCCCTACCAGTTTTGGCAAAGATGCCAAGCATAGATGTAAAGGGAGAAATCAGGGTAAGGGGAGAGGAGATAAACAACGCAACGGATTTCCTCAATACCACTGCGGCTGGGGCTAATGACGACAAGGATTCCCATGTGAACACTAGAATCAGGGTTCAGATGGATGCCGAACTTTCAGATGGGGTTGGAGTGCATCTTAATATGGATCATCCAGATGGAAACTGGAGATCAACCCGTCCCACTATTGATAACCTGACAGCCTATATAGGAATGAGACACGCCTACCTTACCATTGACGATGTTGCAGGTCTGGTTGATTTAGCCCTAGGAAAACAGGGGATTGGAGAGCTAAACAGAGAGCTTGTCTTATGGTATGATGCCATTGATGCCAAAAAGGCTAGTGCGAAGCTGGGGGGGAACCTATCCCTAAGCGGAATTTGTGCAAAGAGAGTAGAGAATGGTACTGTTGATGATACTGACACCGACATCCAAGGCATTAGCGGGGCAATCAATCTTGAGCTTCTAGGTGGGATTGACCTTGCCGGCTATGGGTATAGAAAGATTGTTCATCAATCAAATAAGGATGCAAATACTAAAACCAATATCTACGGTGCAAAGGTTTCTGGTTCAATGGACATCGCCTCAACCCTTAACTATTCAGTAGAGTATGCCTTACAGTTAGGAACAGGCACAAATGTAGCGGGTATAGAGGATAAAGATGCAAAGGCATATCGTGGGGTATTGGGCTATACCACAGAGGTTGAGGGATTAGGCAATCTCTCTCTTGAGCTAAGCTACCTTAAAATGTCGGGTGATGACGGCTCTACCACTGATAAAAATGAAACATTTAGTGGTATTGCATCTAACCTAGATTACTATGCCGCATTGGTTGACCAAACTAATGGAGGTGTTCTTGCTGGAGCAAATGGAAGAAAGGATATTAATGTCAATGCCAAGGTAACCCCTGAGGCAATTGATAATCTAACCATTGGAATATCCTACACAAACTTCAGCTCGGCTGAGAAGTCAAATGGAAAAACAGATATGGGAAGCGAGCTTGACCTTTCTGCATCCTACAAGTATTCTGATACAACCAGCCTTGGCTTTACCTATGCCAGGTTTACCCCAGGCGAGGTTCAGGATGCTGCAATAGCAGGTTCTAACAAAGACGCTGCAACTATGCTAAGGTGTGAGCTTCTCACAAAGTTCTAAGGGATTAGGGATTACGAAGACAAAGGGAAGGACGCAATCCTTCCCTTTTTTGTTGACATTGAATGACCTTAAAAATATAATATTTATATGAAAAAAATAATTTCTGCAATAAAGGAGTTCCTCTATGGAATGGCTTACCATGATACAACGAGATTTGCTCTAAAAACAAGAAGCTCGATGGAGCATCTATTTATCCTTATTACAATGGGCGATATGCTTGGTGTTCCAATCCTTCCACCCTATTATTCCTTAAGGCTTCTTCCCTACACAGTCCCTCAGATTAAAACCTGGAAACGAAGGATGTTAAGGGAGAGGGATTTTACGGATACATTAGCTTAATGTGTTTAAAGAATTTATTGAGGAAAACCCCAAGAGATGCTATAAGCATCTTTGTCTGATATATTTGAAAGAGACCTATTTGGCAAGGGAGAGGTAGAGATAATTCCAAACCTATTTGCCCAAGAGCTTGATGCTGATTTGAAGATAAAAAACTTTCAAGAGGATGTGAGGAGGAAGATTAAAAATTTATATGGCATTTCTGAGATTCCTTCTGAGATAGAAGATTACATCAAGGCAAGCTCTGCTGAGCCAGCAATGGAGGAGAGTGCCATATTTGATTCTGTGGTTGATATTGTTCTAAAGGGAGGATATGATTATTATATCTATGACCTGGTGCCATTAGGACATGCCTTGTATTATCTCTCTATGGCATCTATATATGATGCCTGGATTGAGAAAATCTCTAAGCTCAGAGAGGAAATACACAAATATGACAAGGTGATTGCAAAGATGAAAAAGGAGGAAACCTCAACCGAGGATCAGATATTGGATGAGCTAATGGATATAAAGCTGTTAGAACCACAAGAAAATATGGGCTTGGATGGATGTTCATTAGCCAAACTTTATCAAGTTTGCATAGAGAAATCATCGGACAAATGAGAATATTTTTCTTTGGGTTTGGCCTGGCTTTAGGGACTGAGTTTATGTCCTTAAAAGAAATCGTAGGGGGAGACCCTAATGCTTTGAAACTTTATCAATCATTTCGTGATCCCCATAGTGCCTTTGATATTGCATCAAGGCAATATGCCTTTATGACCATTGGCCCAGTTTCTCCATTGTCTTTTTCAGGAACGCCATTATTTCTTACCGCATTTAATACACCAGAAGAATTCTTAAGGGTAAATAGATTGGAGGTTGTCCGATGACCATTCCCGAGATACAAAAAATGAAGGGGGAGAAAAAGATTGTAGCTCTTACTTGCTATGATTATCAAATGGCAAAAATCTTGGATGATGCAGGGATTGATATTATCCTGGTTGGAGATTCCTTGGGTATGGTTGTTCTAGGATATGAAAATACCCTTCCGGTTACAATGGAGGAGATGCTTCATCATATAAAGGCAGTAAAGAGGGGGATAAAGAATAGCTTTTTGGTGGCGGATATGCCATTTCTCTCATATAAGGTTTCCATTAAGGATTCTGTCTATAATGCAGGAAGGATGATAAAGGAAGGAGGTGCAGGTGCTGTAAAGACAGAGGGAGGCTCTGAGATTATCCCAACCATAAAGGCAATATTGGATGCAGATATCCCAGTAATGGGCCATATTGGCTTAAGACCCCAGGCAATTCATAAAATGGGAGGTTATAAGGTGCAAAGGGATGAAATGTTGATTGAAGAAGCAAAGGCACTTGAAGAAGCGGGTATATTTTCCCTTGTCCTTGAATGCATGCCAGAAAGCCTTGCCAAAAGAATAACCGAAAAATTAAAGATTCCAACCATTGGCATTGGCTCTGGGATACATTGCGATGGACAAATCCTGGTGCTTAATGATATGATTGGTCTTACTGAGAGGTCTCCTAAATTTGTCAGGAGGTATTTGAATATGGGAGATGAAATCTTAGGGGCAATAGAGAGATTTAAAGAGGATGTTTTAAAAGGAGATTTTCCTAAAAAGGAGGAAAGCTATGAATCCCGTTAGAAATTTAGCAAAAATGGAATTTTTTAGAATGTTTTCATTTAAAAATATAAAAAAGGAGGATTTCTAACGGGATGAATAAGATATTTGAAAGGGTATTTGGCAACCTAAAGCCTGTTTTGGTAGTAGGCGATCTGATGGTTGATGAGTTTATCTGGGGTGATGTGAGGAGGGTTTCCCCTGAGGCGCCTGTTCCGGTGGTAAATATAACCGGGGAGACATTCCATCCAGGGGGAGCGGCAAATGTTGTGGCAAATATCCATAGCTTAGGAGGTCAGGTTTATGTTGGGGGTGTAATTGGCGATGATGTTGAAGGAAAGAGGCTTATATCCTCCCTTTCTTCCAAAGGGATAAGCACAGATGGTCTTATTTTGGATTGCCATAGGCCAACCACCCTAAAGACAAGGATTGTGGTAAAATCCCAGCAGATGATCAGGATTGACAGGGAAAAACAAGAGCCAATAGATGAAAGAATTATAAACCAACTCCTTGACTATATCAAAAGGGTAATTGGTGAGGTAGAGGTAATCGTTATCTCAGACTATGGGAAGGGTGTTATCGGGCAGAAATTGCTTGAGGAGCTTATTCCCCTATCCAAGAAGCACGATGTTATTACCATTGTTGACCCAAAGATAGGGAATTTTGGCTATTACAAGGGTATTGATATAATCACGCCAAATCACTTTGAGGCACAAGACCTTACCGGAATAATAATCAAGGATGAGGCAAGCCTAAAGCAATGTATGGAGGCAATCCAGAGGCGGCTTGAGTGCCAGGCGGTAATTACCACAAGGGGGGAGGAGGGGATGTCAATCCTTAAGGACACAGGAGAGGTATTTCATATTCCAACCAATGCAAGGGAGGTTTATGATGTTACAGGAGCAGGCGATACAGTGGTATCTGTTTTAAGCCTGTGCCTTGGTGCAGGCGTTGATATAATTGAAGCAGCAAGGTTTTCCAATTATGCGGCAGGGATTGTGGTGGGAAAGATTGGCACAGCCGTAGTAACAAAGGAGGAGCTTTTGGAAAGGATAAAGGGGGAAGGAAATTAGGATTTATGATTTAGGATTTAAGATTTAGGATTTATGACGGGAAGAAAGTTTGTAAATGTAGTTTCTAATTCCAAAGAGGATTTTCTCCAAGAATTTATAGATATTCTTAAAAAAGAGATTGATGAAGCTTAAAACAAAGGCACAGAGGCACAAAGGCACAGAGGCACAAAGCCTTAAAGTCAGGAAAGAAATAAATCTTTCTGAATTGAAAGAGATTGTAGATGATTTAAAGAATGATGGAAAAAGGATTGTTTTTACCAATGGTTGTTTTGATATTTTACATCCAGGCCATATCCATCTTT
Source organism: bacterium (assembly GCA_040753475.1). Lineage (GTDB taxonomy): Bacteria > UBA9089 > UBA9088 > UBA9088 > UBA9088 > JBFLYE01. The sequence goes on along the minus strand of JBFMED010000054.1, from coordinate 213 downwards.
TGAAAACAGCAAAATCCTTGGGTGATGTTTTGATAGTTGGGCTTAATTCTGATTCTTCAGTTTCAAAAATTAAGCCAAATAGACCAATAATGGGGAAAGAAGCAAGGATAAATCTTCTTTCAGAAATAGGGCTTATTGATTATATTGTTGTATTTGATGAAGAAGATCCTGTCAGGGTGATAAAGGAAATAAAACCCCATTATTTAGTAAAGG
>JBFMED010000053.1:0-3476 GCA_040753475.1 bacterium | reverse complement strand
CAGAGAAAATAAATGAATGTCCGATAAAACCAGACCTATTGGCAAAGATGCTTATAATGATAGAGAAAGGAGAAATATCGGGAAAGATAGGAAAGACTTTAATTGTTGAGATATTTAATACAGGAAAAGACCCAAGCGAGATTGTAAAAGAAAAGGGGCTTATTCAAATTAAGGATGAAGAAAGCCTTATTAGAGCAATTGAAGAAGTCATTAAGGAAAACCCAAAGGCAGTAGAAGAATATAGACTTGGAAAGGAAAAGGCATTAGGATTCCTTGTGGGAGCATTGATGAAAAAGACAAAGGGAAGGGCAAATCCAGAATTAGCAAATAGGCTTTTAAGGGAAAGGATGTATACCAAAAAGTAATTTGATATAGTAACATCACATCAGGCAAAAAAACTTGACAAATTTTAATTTTTATGTTATATTAAAAATATGAATATGAGTTTTAAGAAAAAAAGGGGTGTTGCTTTATTTCTTGCCATCATATTTTCTATTTTATTTGTTGTGATGGCAATTACCATTGCTGTTATAACAATTTCAAATGTCAAGACAACCACAGAGCTAAAAAAGGGCTTAAAGACATTCTATGGAGCAGAGGCAGGAATCTTTGCGGTGGCAGGATGGATAATCCATAATCAAAATAGGTTTGATATTCCACTGGATATATTAGAACCTTGTCTAGGAGAAGATAAACCAGGTATGGGTGGCTATCGGATAAAAAGGTGGAATGTAGTTGGTGGGACAATACACCCAGCAAGGGGATTTTCTAGCCATTGGTGGGCGCTTGATGTCTTTATAGACTCAGAGGCTCCGCCAAATAATCCAACCGCAGAAATAGAGGCAATTGTTGCCATTCCTTTTTTAAAGAAAAGCTATGGAAATGAATAAAAATAACCTTAAGGTAAAGCGATATATAGAAAAGGCAGATAGATACATAACGCAGGCTGAAAAAGAGTTTAAAAAAGAAGACCTTTGCCAGGCCTCGGAAAAATATTGGGGAGGAGCCGCACAAATGGTAAAGGCTTGGGCAACCGCTAAAGGTATTCAACATAATGGCCATATGTGGTTATTTAAAGCTGTAGATAATCTTTCCGAAGAAGAAAAAGAGCCCTATTTAAAGAAACAATTCGGTTTAGCGGGTATGCTTCATACAAACTTTTATGAAGGCTGGCTTACTAAAAGAGAAATAGAGGATTATGCCCAAGAGGCAAGGGCTTTTTGTGATAAAATAAAAGAAATAATTGGGAGGGAAAGATGAGTAAAAATAACCTTAAGGTAAAGCGATATATAGAAAAGACAGATAAATACATAACGCAAGGGGATAAAGAGTTTAAGGATGGCGACTTGCGTCAAGCGGGAGAGAAATATTGGGGTGCAGCCACCCAGATCCTTAAGGCTTATTGTGAACTAAAGGGTTGGCCACACGATGGCCATGCTTTGTTATTTAAGGATGTAAGCAATCTATGTGTAGAGCTTGGCAACCGTAAGATGATGGAGCAATTTAGCTTGGCAAGTACCCTCCATACCAATTTTTATGAAGGGTGGCTTACGAAAGAACAGGTAGATGACCATATCGAGCAAACAATGGAATTTATCAACAAAATAAAACAAATAATAAAAAACAAGGAAGAAAAAGAAAGATGAAAGAGGGATTAAGATATTTAAACAATGCAAAGGAGATTTTAAGAAATGCTCCCATTGAGGAAAATAATTATACAGATGTTAAGTATGTCCAGGAGGCTTGTGGCACCGCATATCTTGCCATTCTGAAGGCAATAAATGAATATTTACTAAATAAAGGCTTAACAAAAAAGGAGCTTCCAAAATCATATGAAACCTACACAAAGGCATTAAGAAAACATCTATCCATCCACAATGGAAAGCTCTTTAAACAGTTTGATTATTTGTATGATGAGCTCCATATAGCAGGCTATTATAGAGGAGACCTTCACAATGTAAATGCGGTTAAAGCGATATTAAAATCCGCAAAGGATTTTATTGAAAAGATGGGATAAAAAATAAAGATGAGTAAAAATAACCTTAAGGTAAAACGCTATATAAACCAGGCAGATAAATACATAAAAGAGGCTGAAAAAGAGCTAAGTGAGAATAACTTGCTTCAAGCCTCTGAGAAATATTGGGGAGGAGCCGCACAAATGGTAAAGGCTTGGGCAGAATCTTTAGAGATGCGTCATAATGGCCATGCATGGCTTTTTGAGGGTGCTTCCAAGCTTTCTTTACAAGAAAATGACCCTTTAATTAAAAAACAATTCTTGATAGCAAGTGCACTCCATACCAATTTTTACGAAGGCTGGCTTACAAAGGATGAAATAGAAACAGGGGCTTTAGAAATTAAGGCATTCTGTGATAAAATAAAACAAATAATCGGGAGGGAAAGATGAGTAAAATGAGAAGATTTTTGGGAAAAATAAGGCTTGAAGACCTTGTCTTCCTTGTGCCACTTGTCTTAAGCATAAGCTTTATTCTTATAAAAGCTACTTTGTTTTCTCAACCTTCAGGCTGGAGGTATAAGGTAAAGATAGGGATAAATAACGAAGGCCCTGCCAGGACAAATTATCCTGTGCGCATTGAAGTTCCCACCACGCCATATATTGATTCAGGAAGGATGAATTCTGACTTAAGGGATATAAGGTTCTACCAGGGAAGCAACAACCTTTCCTTCTGGATATATCCCACTGAGGGGATGAACCGAAATTCGCATTCTCTACCTGTCTATGTAAGGATAAACACCCTAAATACAGGTGATAATTTTATCTATATGTATTTTGATAAAAGCAAGAGTGCAAGTTCTCCTCCTACTCCTCCAGGAGGCACTTCCTACCTCTGTCAGGATTTAGGACCAAATGTTAATTGGAAATATACTTGTAGCCCTGCTTGTTCAGGCAAGCCCGGCACTACCTTTCCCTTTTCGGGAAAAAATGCAGGAGTTAATACATTCTCTATCTTTGCCTTTGACCCAAGGGATACCGATACCTTTAATACAGATGGAACCTCCTGGATGACTACGGGAGCAAGAAGAATAAGCAAAAAAAAGCTCTCCAATGCCTTTATCTTATACTTTGAGACCCACTTTTATTTAGGAAAAGAGGTTATGGCATATTTTCTTCTTCAGGGAAATAATGCTTCACAACTAGACAATACCAATGGCTATGGGCTTTATATTGATTATGATACTGAAATTGGGGACAATTACCATTGGAATAGAGGGAAGTACTATCTAAGGCTATACCGAAGAACCGGTGCTTCGGGATGGCAGGAAGTAGCCAATTCTAATATGTTTATCTATCACAACACGATCTGGCAGTGGAATATAATGGTATCAACCTCAACCATTAGGGTAATCTCAAATGGAAGCGAGGTTTTATCTTATAATAGAGGGAACGATGGGGGTGCTAACTTCAATGGAGGATACATTGGGTTTAAGAGGTATGCCACCACCAACGCAGAATGTGG
>JBFMED010000052.1:0-2266 GCA_040753475.1 bacterium | reverse complement strand
TCTGCCCTCTGCCCTCTGCCCTCTGCCCTCTGCCCTCTGCCCTCTGCCCTCTGCCCTCTGCCCTCTGCCCTCTGCCTTCTAAAAAAACAATCCCTTATTCATCGGGTCTTATTCACTTTTCAAAGAGCAGAACTTGTTTTAGGGAAACCTAAATGCTTGCTTCAACCAATTTTTCCTTCTCTGCCCTCATTCCTATCTTGGTTGCTAGTGAGAGGATTTCACTTGCATCAAGAATCTCTAACAAAACGGGTTTGCCTTCTTTGGTAAAGTGGACAATTACTGAGCCTAATTCTTCTGCATAGTCAATCGTTCCCCCACAGACCTCTAACATCATAATGTCTGATTCCCTGTCATAACTAATCTTCATACCTCTCCCTCCTTGCAGGATAGAAGGTGATAACCTCTATTCCTCTATCTTTTTCTTCATAAATAACCCTTAAAATATGTCTTTCGCTAATTGTTTTTTGGGCAATTTTCCTTCCTTTTCTTCCAATTTCTCTTTTTTCAGGCTTCAAAATAACCCCTTTCACCTCTTCTTCCGAAACGACAAAATTATGCCTTTTTAAAATTTCAAACTTCATCTTTGCATGGGGTGTAAATCTAATTTCTTTCATTGCTTTATTATACCCCCTTTTTTCTCTTACATCAAGGATTTTATCTTAAAAACTTCCACCCTTGGCGACTAGTCGCAATCCCTTATTCATCAGGTCGATTAGCAGAAAGCAGCGAGCAGAGAACAGATTATCATTTGTCCTCTGCCTTCTGCCCTCTGCCTTCTAAAAAAACAATCCCTTATTCATCAGGGCTCTCTGTGTCCGTTGTTCGTTTTACGGTCAGAGGTCTTAGAGACGGATAACGATTTCCTAAAGTTAAGCACATACCAAATTATCTATTAAATTCCTTATCCCAACAAATCTTATGGCAATGTTGCCATAGGACTTAGAAAAGGGACGGTCTATATCTGTGGAAACGACAAAGCTATTCCCCTTAGGGTATTGTTTTCTAAAGGAAATTATATTTCTTGCGTCAAATTCAGATTGAGACCATTTGCACTCTATTGCAACAGGAGCACCCCTTAAGTCAGATAGAATAAAGTCTACTTCGTGCCCGCGTTTATCCCGCCAGTATAAAATCCTGCGGGTTTGCAAGTGTGCCTGCATCTCATTAAGAACAAGGTGTTCCCAGAGATAACCTTTATCTTCCTGCCTTAATTCAGACCATCCACGATAGTAGCAGGCAAATCCTGTATCAAAGGCATATACCTTTGGAGCTGAAACTATCTCATTTGGCCGATGTGAACTATAGGGACGAATTATATGCACTACAAAGGTCGCATCCAAAACAGAGAGGTAATTTGAGATTGTTGTTCTGCTTACTTCACAAGGTCGGGCAAATTTATTCGCCTCAAAGATACTTCCACTTTGCATAAACAGCATTTCGGCAAAGCGGATAAAGGAATGCCGTTTTTCAAGCCTGAAGAGCTCCTGAATATCCTTTGCCCAATATGCATCCATCCACTCCTGAAAATCACGCTCAGGTAATTTTTTTGCCAGAAAGAATGGAGGTAATCCACCATAGAGAAAACGATGGGTCAAATCCAGATTACCAAAGTCTGATGTATCTCTTAAAATCATCGGGGTAAGCCAAAGTTCTACCTTGCGACCGGTCAATGTATCTTTGAATTTTGTTGAAGCGCTAAGGGTTGATGAGCCGGTAGCAATTATCTTTATCTTAGGATAATGGTCTGCGGCAATCTTTAGTATCTCTGAAGGGTTAATGAGACGGTGAATCTCATCAAGAACAATTTTATGGCCAGTTAGATTGTTTAGAAAAGACTGGGGGTCTTCCATCATCGCCCTTACGCGCGGGAGTTCGCAGTCAAAGTATTCTATCTTAGGCAAGCTCTGGCATAAATAGGTCTTGCCCGACCGACGCACACCGGAAAGCCATATTACCGAACGCTTCTTCCATGCCTCGTTTATCCTCTCTATCCAAAATTTTCTTAATACCATATGCAACTATAATAGCATATAGTGTCACCAAACGCAAGAATAAATTCACATAGAACCTGTTTCTTGCTGCGCTTGCTGTCGCAATCCCTTATTCATCAGGTCGATTAGCAGAAGGCAGAAGGCAGCGAGCAGAGAACAGATTATCATTTGTCCTCCGCCCTCTGCCCTCTGCCCTCTGCCCTCTGCCCTCTGCCCTCTGCCCTCTGCCCTCTGCCCTCTGCCCTCTGCCCTCTGCCCTCTGCCCTCTGCCCTCT
>JBFMED010000051.1:0-2169 GCA_040753475.1 bacterium | reverse complement strand
AACCAACCGGGCTGCTAGGAGAGAGGACACCTGAAAAGTTGTAACTATTTACCCAAGTGAAGTATAATGAAACTCATTGCAAAATTAGCATTGCAAAATTAGCAATTATCAATGAATTAAAAGAGATTGTGTGCACAAAGCATAAAAAAGGTAATAATTTTGAATTGTTAATTGCTAATTGAACATTTTGCATTGAATAACAGAGTTCCTGCTTCACATCGCTAAAGTGTTACGAAGAATTATGAAAAAGAAGGCTATTTTGTTTTCCACTATTCTTTACCTTATCCTTTTTCCCTTTTTTAGCAATAGATTTGGCAATGTTTATCTTGTCCATATCCTTGCCTTAATTGGGATTTACATTATCCTCTCTTTGGGGCTAAACTTTACCATAGGCTTAACCGGGCTTCTGGATTTAGGCTTTTGTGCATTTTATGCGATTGGTGCCTATAGCTCAGCTTTGTTTAATCTCTCTGGTGTATCTTTTTGGTTTTGTATCCCTTTAAGCATAGGAATTAGCATTTTCTTTCGCTTCCTTTTGGGAAAGCCTGTTTTGCACCTTAGGGGAGATTATCTTGCCATTGTTACATTGGGATTTGGGGAGATTACGAGGCTTGCCTTGAATAATTGGGACAGCCTTACAAATGGACCAAAGGGGCTTCCGAAAGTAGGCGAAATAATCTCTCCTCCTAAAATATCCTCTTTTGTCTTTAGGGATGATATACATTTTTACTACCTTATCCTATTTTTTGTCCTACTTGTTGTGATCATTTCATATCGGCTTGAAAATTCAAGGATTGGTAGGGCATTGGTAGCAATAAGGGAGGATGAGACAGCAGCATCTGCTATGGGAATAGACATTAGCAATTTAAAGATGATAGCATTTTTATTTAGTGGAGGGATTGCTGGTTTGGCTGGATGCCTTTATAGCCATTGGATAGGTTTTATTTCACCAGAGAGCTTTACATTTTGGGAATCTGTATTTTTGGTATGTATGGTTGTGCTTGGTGGAATAGGAAGCATTCCTGGGGTTATCTTGGGTGTATTTCTTCTTGTGGGAGTCCCTGAGGTTCTTCGGATATTCCTAGGCCAAGCATTTGTTAGCTATAGGATGCTTGTCTTTGGATTTGCAATGATTGTTATGGTTATTTTAAGACCAGAGGGCATTATTCCCTCAATGAGAAGGGCTTATGAATTAAGGGTTAAAAATGATATTAGAGACAAGGAATCTTAGTAAAAGCTTTGGTGGACTTAAGGCATTGAGCAATCTGGATTTTGGGATAACAAGAGGCGAAATTGTTAGTGTCATTGGTCCAAATGGCTCTGGCAAAACAACATTTTTTAATCTTCTAACAGGCTTTTATAAACCCGACAAAGGAGAGATTCTCTTTAAACAAAAAAGGATTGATGCTTTAGCTCCCCATCAGATTACACATCTTGGCATTAGCCGAACATTTCAGAATATTAGGCTATTTCCCAATATGACAGCATTAGAAAATGTTATGATAGGAAGGCATACAAGGACAAAGGGAGAGCTTTTTGAGGCAATCTTTTCGCTTCCTTCATTTAAAAAGGAGGAAGAGGAGATAACAAATAGCTCAAAGGAGGTATTGGATTTTGTCTCCCTCCTTGGGGTTGGAAACTATCTTGCAAGAAATCTTCCCTATGGAGACCAGAGGAGGATTGAGATAGCCAGAGCATTATCATCAGAACCAGATTTGCTCCTTTTGGATGAGCCAACCGCAGGGATGAATAAGAAAGAAAGCAAAGAGATAATTTCCCTTGTCCGAAAAATAAGGGATAGAGGAAAAACCATTATTTTGATTGAACACCAGATGGATGTTGTGATGGAGGTCTCGGATAGGATTGTGGTTCTGGATTATGGAGAAAAGATTGCAAGTGGAAAGCCAGATGAGATAAGGAATGACCCTTGTGTCATCAAGGCGTATTTGGGAGATGCTTAATATTATGTGTTGTATGTGTTTAGCTCCTTAATATATGTTTAAACTTCCTCATTAAAGAAAATTTTTCTTGCAAAGATTTTTTAGAGGATAGTATAATGTTTTGAAAAAATGAAAGAGTCATTAAGGTATTTAAGCAATGCAAAGGAGATATTAAGGAAGGCTCCTATTGAAGATAATAATTATACTGATGTCAAGTATGTCCAAGAGG
>JBFMED010000050.1:0-2295 GCA_040753475.1 bacterium | reverse complement strand
GATGCACATAAGGATGCTGGAAGCGAACTTTATTCTACAATCCACAATTGGATAAATGACAGCGACCTTATCATTGCTTTAATTACTAAGCAAAGTCAAAAGGCATGGGGTATGGTGAAAGAGTTGATTTATGCAAAGGAGCTAAAGAAAAAAATTATTGTGCTTATGAACAAGGATATGTCACCAAAACAGTATTACACGATAAAATCTCAGGTTCTGAAGCTACTCGAGAATATCATATATATCCAGTTTAAAGAAAGGCAATTCCATTTGGCTCTCGGTAAGATTATGGAATGTATCCAACAATTTAAAAAAGAAAAATCATCTACTATAATGGAAGGTAGACCTCAAGGAAAAGCAGAAGGAAAGATTCCAGAGTATAAGGCAATTGTATTTATGGATCTTGCCTCCTCTACAGAGCTAAACTATTTAATAGGCGATAGGGGATACAAGAAGCTTATAAATGATTTAGAATCCTTAATTAGAGGGTTAACCCCTTCCTTTAATGGAGATTTTATAAAATCATTAGGCGATGGATTCTTGTTGACCTTTGAGGATGCTAAAAAAGGAGTAAGGTTTGCTCTCAATCTCCAAAAAAGGATAAATAAATTAGCAAAGCTTTCTATATCGCAAGCACTCTCTATGCGTATAGGAATACATTTTGGCAGTCCAATACCTGACTACGATGAAACAAAGAAGGACTGGATTGGGATTGATGTTACTATTGCTTCAAGGGTATGCGGCAAAGTGGATGGTGGTAAAATATACATTACCGAGGCGGTTTACAACCTTCTTCGTGGGGAGCCAAAATTAAGGGATAAATGTAAGCTACTTGGAGATTTTGAATTAAAAGGGATATCTGAAAAGATACCAATCTATGAGGTGCTTTGGGATGAAAGGCAAAAGCCAAAGAAGCCTGAGATAAAGGTTAAGCCAGAAAAAGAGCAGGTTAAAATGCCTCCCAGTCTGCACAATCAAACCCCACCTGAGCCGAATTTTGTGGGTAGGATTGAAATGCTTAAGGCGATCACAGATTGGTATGGCTCGCCTGAGGTAAAGATAGGTGAAGAATTTGGTAAGCTGCAACACCCAGAATTTACTGACTTACTCAAATACATTGCTGATGCAAGCTTTAAAGGCTTATGCCTTATAACCACAAGATTTCCATTAAGTGATATTGAAAATTACCCAAGCTACCAGAAGCTTGATGTAGAGGAATTATCCAAGGAAGATACAAGGCTATTGTTTCAAAGGATTGGTGTTGGAGGAACAGAGGATGAGATAGATGAGGTCTGGAAAGAATTTAATGGACATACCCTAAGCCTTGTTCTTCTGGCAAATTATTTAGGAAAAGGTGGTGATATTAAAAAAGCAAAGGAGATTCCTCCTTTCTATTCTGACAAAGAGGCAGGTGGTAAAGGATTTACTAAAGAGAAGGCTTATTGCCGAAGGATACACCACCCATCCTTTAATCAAGGGCTATTTTGAATTTATCTTTGATGAGAAAGAAAAGAAATCTTGCCACAAGGCAATCTATGAATACTTTGGAAGGATTGCAAAGGATAAGCCAGAGACACTGGAAGAGATGCAACCATTGTTTGAGCAGGTCTATCATGGCTGTTCTGCTGGGCTTTATGATGAGGTGGATAAGAATGTTTATCGAGATAAAATTGGAGGGGAACCGTGCGGATATAAAATTACACAAAAGCTTGGTGCCGAAGGAATTAACCTATCCCTTGTCAGAAACTTCTTCCCAAACGAAGACCTTTCACAGATGCCGCTTGTAAGTGAGAAGAGAGACCAGAGTTGGCTACTCAATGAAGCCGGACTGGCACTTCTTAATATAGGCCGGCCAAAAGAGGCTGAGGAGCCATTTTTGACAGCAATTAAGATGGACATTAAGGATACAGGTGGAAAAAACGCCTCTGTGGGTTATCAAAACTTGGCTGGCCTTCAGTTTCGCACAGGTAGGCTTGAGGAGGGGCTTTCGAGTGCTCAAAAGGCACTTGAGTTGGCAGAGAAAGCAAAGTTTGAGCAGTATATCTCGATTTCAAAAGCCTATCTTGCCTGGATACTTTATCTTATGGGCAAATTTGAGGGTCTAAAGAGCAAACCTTGGCTCTATGAAAATACACCTTTTGAAGGGCATGTAAGGTTTATTGATCAAAACTGGAAGAAAGTTACAGCCCATTACTTAGACCCAAGGATACCATCAACCAACAATGCGAGTGAAAACTTTGCGGGATTCTTCAGAAGACATCAGTATGGCAAGGGATTGAGGTCAAAAGAGAAAGA
>JBFMED010000049.1:0-6519 GCA_040753475.1 bacterium | reverse complement strand
TCAAAGGAAGGATATTATGAAAGGACAAAGAGCGCAAGTATTCTTCCCTTTAGGGGATTAAGGCTTGATTTTCCTCTAATCCCCATTGGCCTTCAATATGCATCAATTAAGGGAGAGGTAAGGGATAAATCAGATAATTCCCCAATCCCTGATTGTTTGGTAATGGCTTATAATTCTCAATCCTATTTCTTTTCCCTTACTGATTGTGATGGATACTATGAGATAGAGAATATCCCTGAGGGAAGGTATAGAATTGTAGCAATAAAGGAGGGATACAAATCTCAATCAAGATGGGAATATCTAAGGGGAGAAAAAACAATAGACTTTATCTTGCAAGCTGGAAAATCAGTTCTCTCTTTTTCAGAGCTTCTTTTATTCCTAGAAGACCCAGTTGCATCATCTATTGTGTTAAGATATAAAGATAAGGAGGATATACCAATAATCAGAAAACAAGAAGGGTCAATTGTTTTAAGCCTTGCTGAAGATGGAAGCCTAAAGATAAACAAAGAAATAGACATCCTCTAGTGAATATTTATAATATCCTAGGACAAAAGGTAAGGACAATAGAGCTAGGCCAAAAAACCAAAGGCTCATATACCCAAAAGGATAGGGCAATATTTTTTGACTTGAAAAATAATTCTGGACAAAATCTTTCTTCTGGATTATACTTTTATAAAATAAAGGCAGATGATTTTTCTGCCATAAAGTCTATGGTGATTGGGAAATAAATCGGGGCTTTAATCTTCTTAATTTCTTATGGTAAGAAATAGCAAATCTATGTGCCTCATCCCTTATGTGTTGAAAGAGGGAATCGCTAAGAGGAATTGGCTCTTTATCGGGAAGAAATATTCTATCCGGGTCTTTGGCAATTGATGCTACATTTAGCTTAAGCCCAAAGGTTTTTATGGTATCTATTGCCACATTAAGCTGACCCCTTCCACCATCTATAAGAAAAAGGTCAGGAAGCCTTTTGTTTTCTTTAATAAGCCTTTTAAGCCTCCTTTCTAAAACCTCCCTTATCATCCCCATGTCATCTGGTCCTTTTGCCCTTATTCTAAACTTCCTATATTCATCCCTATTTGGCATTCCATTTTCAAAAACAACCAGGGAGCCAACCGCATAATCAGAAGATATATTTGATATATCAATTGCCTCTATGGTTTTTGGGAAAAATTTAAAGATATCAAAAATCCCCTCCCTTATTTGGGAATTTCTTAAAGCAAAAAGGTCTGCATTCTTTTTGGAAAGTAAGAGCAATTCCCTTTTTTTCCCTAATTTTGGTATTTTTATTAAAACCCTTTTTTTCTTTATCTTTGAAAGGGCCTCTTCAATAAGAGCTTTATTCTCTATATCTTTCTCAATTACTATCTCATCTGGAATATTTCCTGCAAAGAGATAGAATTGTTTTATAAAGCCAGATATAGCATCTTCCTGGGAAGATATGGTAAAGGGATATTCTCCTATTAGCCTTCCCTCCCTTATGACAAGGACAAAGATTACACAAGGAATGCTTGATTGTCCAATTACATCATAGTTTATGGGTTTTGTAAAGAATGCCTTTTGTGCCTCAGAAAGGGATTTTATGGCAAAAATTTCATCCCTAATCTTTCCTGCTCTCTCAAAGTTTAATTTAATTGCCTCATATTTCATCCTTCTTTCAAGGCTTTTAAGAAGCATCTTACACCTTCCAGAGAGAAAAGCAATTGCATCCTTTACATTTTTGTTATATTTAATCTCTGATATTTCATTTTTACAGGGTGCAAGACATTGTCCTATATGGAATAAAAGGCAGGGTTCCTTTGGCATCTTTTTGCAAGACCTTAGCTTAAAAACCTCCTTTGCTATCTTTATTGTCTTTCTTAAAAGCCCTCCCCTATATGGACCAAAAAAATAGCCATCCTTCCCCAGCCTTCTTGTGATTGCTATTCTTGGAAATGGCTCCTTTGTTATCTTTATAAATGGATATGCCTTGTCATCCTTTAGAGAGACATTGAATTTTGGCTTGTGCTTTTTTATAAGATTTGCCTCAAGTAGCAAAGCCTCAAGCTCTGAATCAGCCAGAAACCATTCTATTGAGGCAATGTGTGAAACAAGGATTTGTTGCCTTAATGATTTTGGGCTGATGTATTGTGAGAGCCTTTTCTTAAGAGAGCCTGCCTTTCCAATGTAAATGGGTTTTCCCTCTTTGTCTTTAAAGATATACACACCCGGCTTATTTGGTGCATCCTTTAATTCCATTATGCCTTCTTAACAAGAACATTTATTGGGATGGAGATATTAAGTTTTTTCCTTAAAAACCTCTTTATTCTTTTAATCCAAATATCATTAGAAAAAGATGGGTTGTTTACAAAGAGGGTAAAGGTTGGTGGAGAAAGGCTTGTTTGGGTTGCATAGTATATCTTTGGTCTTTCTTCTTTAAATTGGGATATAGCCTTATTCAAAAGGCTTGTCTTTACAGAAAGATTTAGGCTTTCCGAAAGCCTATATGTCTCATTAAGCAGGGTTTTTATTCCTACCCTAGTAATGCAAGAGGTAAAAAGGATATTGGGATTATCCAGAAATGGAAGGCTTTGCAAGATATAAGCCTTGTAATCATCTTTATTTTCCTGCACAAGGTCCCATTTATTGACAAGAATGATATAGGGGACAAATTCTCTTTCTATCTCCTCAATTAGCCTTTTTTCCTGGCTAACAAGACCCTCTACTCCATCAATCAGGAGCCAGACAATATTTGCCTTTTTTATACTTCTTTTGGAAGATGCAACATAGCCTGCCTCAATCCTTGATGAAATCTTTTTCCTTATCCCTGCTGTATCAACCAGGGTAAATTCCCTATCTTTGAATGTGAAGCCCTCTATTATAGAATCCCTTGTTGTTCCTGGAATAGGTAAAACAATTGCCCTCTTTTTTTTAGTTATAAGATTAAGGAGGGAGCTTTTTCCCACATTTGGCCTTCCAATAATAGCAATATTTATCCCTTCTACCTCTGTTGTCTGAAGGCTATTGTCTGTTGTCTCTTGTCTATTTATTATCTCATCCAAAAGCTCGTCAATATTTATTCCATGGTCGCTTGATATGGGTATTAAAGGAAGACCGAGCTTATAGAAATCCGCTAAATCGCTCTCCTTGTATGGTGTTTTGTCCATCTTATTTACAACAAGGAGAAACTCTTTTTCCCTTTTTCTTAAAGAATTAAGGATTTCAATATCAGGAGGCAATATCCCCTCTTTTCCATCAAGTAGAAAAAGACAAAAATCTGCCTCTTTTATTGCAAAGTCAACCTGCTCCTTTATCTTTTCGGCGATATCTGTTTTTTCATCAGCTATTCCACCTGTATCAATAAGGGTAAAGGAGAATTTTCCCCAGATTACCTCTCCATAATTCCTATCCCTGGTTATCCCGGGCTCTTTATCAACAAATGCTTTCTTTTTTCCAACCAGCCTATTGAATAGGGTTGATTTTCCAACATTTGGCCTTCCCACAATACAAACCTTAAACATTAAGTTGATTTTGTTTCATTTTTGTTGTTTTTGGATTTCCAGGAGGGCTTCTAATTCAATTAACGCCTCTTTGTCTTTCTCTCTAGCCACTGTTTTTTTATTTTTAATCAAACCTTCCAGCAAAAGTATATGACAATCTATATTATAAATTTGAGATTTTCCAGCATATTTAAGCACTTCATTATAATCACCTAATCCAGAGAGCTCACCGATTAAATCAATATCCCCAACATCTGTGGAGAATGTGAAATTTAATCCCATTTGTAGTGTCTTCGCATCAAATATAAACGGTAAATTTTTTGGTGCTCCCCTTAGGTATGGATGAAAAGGAGCAATTGCCATTACAATGTTTTTTAAGTTTTCTTTATCCCGAGCATAACAAATATCAAAATCAAATGTTAAACGAGCTGAACCTTGAGCAATAGCTGCTGTTCCTCCAACTACAATATATCTGACATTATGTTTATTCAGACTCTCAAGTATCTTTTTGATATCTAACATTGTTTTTTTCTTTTCTCTGTTTAGCTCTTTTTAGTTCATCTACCAATTCTAACCATCTAACGAAATTTTCTATTCTTTCAGTTGGAGTGCGTTTAAGATTTTCGTATAAAAGTGTAAGGTCTAAACCATACTCTTTTGCTCGCTCAATCGCATCCTTATGTTTTGTATTCATTGCTAAACATTCATAAGGTAATCGATAAGGGATGTTATGGTAAATGTAAGCATAACAATGCTAATAATGTAGGTTAATTGGCTCATTCCATTGAAAAGATAAAGAAAAATGGTTATTGCCTGGAAAATATAGGAACCCTTACCAAGAATGCCCCTTTCCTTCCCAAATGTTTCATCTGGAATTGCTTGATAGAAGACAAACCAGCCAATAATTGCCAAAATCTCACGGCAAATGACAGTATAGGTTATCCATTTTGGAAAGCCCATTTTTGAAAAAAGGAGAAAAAAGGCAACAATGACAAAAATTTTGGAACAAATAGGGTTTATAGCATCTGATAAACCCCCCTCTTCATCAAGAAATCTATCTGCAATTTCAAGGCTTAAGAATATAAGAAAAACAAGGATAATAGGAAAAATTGGCTTATTGCGAAAAAGGGGAATTTTTTGATAAGTGACGGTAAAGATAAATAAGGGGATAAGGGCTATTCTAATAAATGCTAGTTTATTTCTCATTTTCCTTTTAGTGTATAGGTTGAAGCATCCTCAATCTTTACTTTTATAATCTTTCCAATCAGAGAATGCTCTCCGTTAAATACAACCATTTTATCTGTATCTGTCCTTCCTAGCAAGGATTTTTTATCTTTAAGGTTTTTTCCCTCAACCAGGACATTGTATTCTTTTCCTATAAGGCATTTGTTTTTCTTGTAAGATATTTCATTTTGCATTTTAATAAGATGGTTTAGCCTCTCTATTTTTTCTTCTTCGCTTAATTCCTCTTTTAATTTATAAGCAGTTGTTCCTTCCCTTGGTGAATACTTAAACAAAAATCCTGCATCAAATTTTATAAATTCCAGGGCTTTTTCTGTCTTTTTGTAATCCTCTTTAGTTTCTCCTGGAAATCCAACAATGATGTCTGTTGTAATGGAAGGCTCTGCAAGGCTTTGTCTTATTTTCTCTACAAGCTCAATGTAATATTCAATCGTGTAACCCCTGTTCATAAGCGACAAAATCCTATTAGAGCCAGATTGTAAGGGAATATGAAGGTGTGGGCAAATGTTTTTGTTGCTAGCAATAACCCCAATTATTTCATCATTCATCCCCTTTGGATGGGATGTGATAAACCTTATTCTTAAAACACCTAAGCTTGAAACAGAGCTTAAAATATCTGCTAAATTTCCATTATTTAAATCCCTTCCATAGGATGTTATATCCTGACCAAGCAGGGTTATCTCCTTTGTGCCATTCTTTAATAAAAATTCGCATTCTCTAATGATTTCATCCCTTTTTCTGCTTTTAAGGCATCCTGTGGTATATGGAACAACGCAATATGAGCAATAATTGGAACAACCAAAGGAAACCGGGACAAATGCCTTAATTCCTTTTTGGCAGGGAAAATTTTCTTGAGCTTCACAAGGTTTTCCTTCTATTACCTTTTTTATCTTTCCTATATCATTTGGGGAAATGATAAAATCAAGCTGGGGAAACCTCTCAAAAAGCCTATTTCCAAGCCTTTCTGCCATACACCCAACAATGCCAATCTTTAAATTTGGATTTTTTCTCTTTAATGATAAAAGTGCATTAAGCCTTCCACAGGCCCTATCCTCTGCATGCTTTCTCACGCTACAGGTATTAAGAAGAATAACATCTGCCCTCTCTTCATTTTCTGTCATCTCATAGCCAAGCTGAGACAATTCCTTGCTATAGACAAGGGATGTATACTTATTCATCTGGCAGCCATAAGTCTTAATAAATGCCTTCATTTTATACAAAATGTAATAAGATTTTACATTTTGGTCAAAAAAATCTTGTAATTATTCAGAGGTGTGAAAATTTGCCACTTAAGATACAGGGTCTTCAGAGCATTTTTAAAATATACCTTTTGATTCCATCTTTTAACAAGCAGGAATTT
The DNA here is from genome assembly GCA_040753475.1 of bacterium. Taxonomy (GTDB): domain Bacteria; phylum UBA9089; class UBA9088; order UBA9088; family UBA9088; genus JBFLYE01. Next base: position 438 of record JBFMED010000049.1, on the reverse strand, counting down.
TAAAGTTTATTAGCAATCCAATCTATAGACAAGTAGGAGGAGAACTTGACGCTGGAAGTTTAAATTTTCCATCTTAAATATCTCTGTGCCTTTGTGCCTCTGTGGCTGAATAGTTACAAAATCTGTATCTACTCAGGTTTTTTAAGTTCTATTATTATAGTATAATTTCCTAGCCGTTTTTCGTCAAAACATATTTGAAACTTACCCCCTGCCTTTTAGGCTAAATCTTAAAATTTTGGCAAAAAAGGGTCTCTTTTTAAAATCTTAGGATTGTTTTTCTTAAAAAAACTGGGCTATTTTTAAATGCAAAATAAATTGCTTTTTTAGAGGCAAATTAAAGATTTTCACTTCCTTACCATTCTTTTCCACTATCCTATTATGATGAAAACGACCGATGAATTTAGCCGACATTGAATTTATCCGTTCATAATTCTTCTT